>JAGWJK010000024.1 GCA_028865845.1 Rhizobiaceae bacterium | reverse complement strand
CTTCCTGGTCGTCGCCCTGATCTTCCACATCGCCTTGCGCTACACCCGTTACGGTAAGTTCACCTACGCGATCGGCGCGAACGTCCAGGCTGCCCGGGTATCCGGCATCAATATCGAGGCGCATCTGATCAAGGTCTATGCCATCGCCGGCCTGCTTGCGGGTCTCGCCGGCGTCGTCACCGCCGCCCGAGCCCAGACGGCTCAAGCCGGCATGGGCGTGATGTACGAATTGGACGCGATCGCTGCCACGGTGATTGGCGGCACGTCGCTGACGGGCGGCGTCGGGCGTATTACCGGCACGGTCATCGGCACCATCATTCTCGGCGTGATGACCTCCGGCTTCACCTTCCTCAGGGTCGACGCGTACTACCAGGAAATCGTCAAGGGCGTGATCATCGTTGCCGCCGTCGTGATCGATGTCTACCGGCAGAAGAAGCGATCGAAGGCCTGACAGACGACCCGGAATCCCGTCCGGAGCGACAACACCAGAAGCTTCGGGCGGAGCGCGGATCATAAGAGCAAACCTCCTCTCTTATGGCCGTCGAAGCAGGTGTCCCGGCGTGGCAGCCGAGCACCTGCTTTGTGGCTGACCCGCCAGACGGAGACCTTGCCGCGCAGAACGTCCATCGAGGTAGTACCCGCGCCCAACCAAGCGCAACATCCCCCAATATTGTCGATAACGACCGCACCGTAGCTTGACCGTGGATAACCACGGGATGCGCCGTTGAAGAATATTCGGCGCCACTCCCTCAATAGAGGAGACAAGCATGTCGTCGATTGAACAGCAGGTGCAGACAATCATCCAGAGCATTGCCGAAGATCCCACCCTCGATACCATAGGCGACGCCAATGTTCAGGCGCTTAAGCTGGGCGAGAGCGGTCATTTCGAGCCTGCGCGGCAGGTCCTGGAAAGAGCGCTGGCAGCGATGGAAGTTCACCATCCTGACTCTCGTTTCAATATCGCCGTCATCCTGTCCAATCTGGGGCTCCAACAGATGGCTCTGGAGAATTATCAAGCGGCCAAGGATCTTTTCCGGCAGGCTATTGCGATCCGCGAAGAGCTGTTCGGGCCTGACGACCCGCGCCTGGCCGGTTACCTTCAGCATCTGGGACAAACGATGGTACAGGAGACGGGCGATAACAGCCTGTTCAATCCCGATCACACGGAAGCCCGCCGGATTCTAGAACGAGCCTTCAGGCTCTATGAGGCGGCGTGCAAGTTGGAAACGGAAGAGGCCGCCGATTGCATGGTGGGAATCGCAACGACCTACAATTCCTACCATCCGCCGGAGGAAGTTGCCGCAAGGCTTTCCTGGAGCCGGCGAGCCGCCGTTACCTGGGAAGGACTGGCCGGCCCGGAATCGCTGAAAACAGCCAATGCCCTCTTCAGAGTGGCCTGGTCGTCACTTTATGCAACAGGCGGCCCGGATCTCGACGCCGTCTTTCGGGCCATTGCGATTTGCGAGAAGCACGAAGGGGCCTTGCAAGAAAACGCGAAGATGTTTCGCAGTTACCAGTTCGATCTTTCGCTGATTTCAGGCGCCCCCGGCGCATCTGATGACTATGTCGGCCAGTTCCGGCAACACCTGAATGCCATCGATCCATCTCTGCTGGCAGATCCCCACTAGACTGCCGGCTCCAGGACTTGCCGAGCCGCCGTCAATCCGCTCTCCCAGGCGCCATGGGCAGTCGAGAAATCGGAGTGATGTGTCGCTTCGCCGGCGAAAAACAACCGGTCGTCGACCGGTCTGGCAAGGACGGCCCGAGCGCCGGCCTTGCCAGGCAGCGCGTGGCTGTAGGAGCCACGAACCCAGTCCGTGTGGCACCAGGAAGAGGCCGTCAAAGGGCGCAGATGGCGGCGGATGCCGCTTCCAAGCAGCGATGACAATTGATCGAGCGCAAAGGCGAATGCATCGACAAGACCGGCCTGTTCTATGACGACCGCACCCTTGCCGCCGAAGAAACCTTCGACGACGGAGCGTCCGAGCGGACGGATATAATAGCTGCCGGTCTCGTCGTTATAGGGATCGCCGAGCAGGTGCGTTTCCGGCTCGAGGCCATGATTGCCATGGAGCTCGAAGAACAGCTTATCGGCAAGACCGAGCGGCAGCTCACTTGCGGCATGAAGATGATCGTCAAGCTGCGGGTCGAAAGAGATGGTGCCGTGGGCAAGAACGTTGGTCGATACGGTGACGATCGCGGCCAATGCCGTGATCGATCCACGATCGGTCTCCAGCAGAACGCCCTGCCCGGTGAGCGCGACGCGACGAACCGGCGTCGATAGGCGAAGCGTCACGTCCGGAACGGCCGCGCCGATCAGGCTGCCATAACCTTCGTGCACCCGCCAATTGGAATTGGTCGCGGCGTTGTCATAGGCAAGGAAATCGGCGACGGACAGCCGCTCCAGCGGCGCGCCGTTCAGATATCCGCTGAGCGATTGGCAATAGGCATTCCACTGTCCATCCGGTTCCAGCGCATCCGATGCCCGATCGCTTGCCGGTGGGTTGGTGCGAAGCCGCTCCTCAAGGGCGTCCCAGGCAGCATCGGCCGCCAGGCGTTCCTCCGGCGAGAAACCGAGATCGCGCCATTGCGTCTGCCAGGCGGTCGGACCGCTTTCGATCGTGAAGCCGGTATCGTGGCCGATGGCGACGAGAGGATTGCGCTCCGCAGAATGCAGCCAGCCGCAGCCCATGTCGAGCGGCATGCCGGCGAGTTCGATCGTCCACGCCCGACCGCCGACGCGATTGCTCGCTTCAAGGATGACGACCGACCGTCCCGCCTCGGCGAGCCTTCGTGCCGCTGCAATGCCCGCCGCGCCGGCGCCGATAACAGCCACATCGTAGTCCATTGCCACCGCCTGCACTCCGCTTCGTCATCACCTTGATAGATCGAAGCTTTACATCGGAGCCGTACCCGCTTCAATGCGTCCCAAAGCCTGCTACTATGCGCGCATGACCTTCTTCGAGACACTCGTTGCACTGCTGGCTGTTGCAATCCTGCTCCTGCAGATCACGCGGCGCATGCATTTGCCCTATCCCGGCATTCTGGCGGCCGCCGGCGTCGCCGTGGCGATGCTGCCGGGTGCCCCGACGATCCCGATCGATCCGCCGACGGCACCTGCTCTGTTCATCGCACCCGTGCTCGTCGATTCCGCCTATGACTTCCCGATGGGCGCGGCGCGGCGCATGCTGATGCCGCTATTCTTCTATTCCGTCATCGCCGTTCTCGTCACCACGGGCGTCGTCGTATCGATCAGCGCCCTGACGGTCGGCCTGCCGATCGCCGTCGCCGTGACGCTCGGTGCTATTGTTGCTCCGCCGGATGCTGCCGCTGCCACCGCCGTCCTTTCCAATCTGCCCGTCGACCGCCGCGTCGATGCGCTCCTCAAGGGCGAAAGCCTGTTCAACGATGCAACGGCGCTGCTGCTGTTCGGCGCAGCGCTCACGGTGCAGGCACGCGGCGGCCTCGACGCGGTCACTGCCCTACGGATCGGCTTCGCAGCGCCCGGAGGCATCGTCTTCGGCATCATCTTCGGCTTCTTCGTCTCGCGTCTCCGACCGATCACCGAAAACACGGTCGGCGGCACGCTGCTTCAGTTCGTCTATGCCTTCTCGACCTGGCTGATCGCCGAGCATCTTCACCTCTCTGCGGTGCTGGCAACAGTGGCGAGCGCCATGACGATTGCCACGCTTTCGACGGTCGACGATTCACCGCGCATGCGTGTCCACTCGTTCGCGGTCTGGACGACGGTCGTGTTCCTGCTGAACGTGGTCGCATTCCTGTTGATGGGCTTGCAGGCGCGCGGAATTCTGGAAGCCATGTCCTCCGAGGAGCTGGAACGGGCGCTCACCTTCGCCGCCATCGTGGTCGTCGGCGTCATCCTGACACGGCTGGTCATGGCTTTCCTGCTGCACGCGATCGTCGTGTCGCGCCATCGACGCGGCCACATACTGGCTCCGTTCCAGAATGGGGAAACGCTGCTGGTCGGCTGGTCGGGGATGCGCGGTCTCGTGACGCTCGCAACAGCCTTTGCGCTGCCGGCTGATTTTCCGGAACGGGACCTCGTCGTCCTGACGGCCTTTGCGGTCGTGCTCGCAACCCTCGTCATTCAGGGGGCGACGCTTGCCCCGATGATCCATTTCCTGAAACTCGGACGGCAGGGGCAGGTTCGCGACGAACTGGAGATCGCTCGGCGGTCGCTCGCCGAAGCCGCGTTTCAGCGCCTGGAGACCGAGGACGGAGCCGAGGCCGAAGCTATCAGGACGATCTGCCGTGACCACTGGACCGTGCCATCGGGCGACCTGCCGACCTCGCCGCTCGATCGGCACCGCAGGCTGACGATCGCAGCCGTCATTGCGCAGCGCCAGCGGCTTGAAGAGCTGCGCAACGCCGACCAGATCGGCCCGACGCAATATCTCGAACTGCAGGAGAACCTCGACTGGAAGCAGCTCTCCGTGGGTTCCGACGAGGATCGACGCATCACCGAGAGCTAGGCGGAAGCAGCAGATCGCGTCGCGTAAGCCTGAACGGCCAGGGAAAGCTGCCAGACGGCACGATCGAGATCGTCGTCCTCGTCCAAGACCAGCGGTGCCGAATCTTCGCCGGACGTCGCCAGCGTTTTGAGCAGAGATGCCGCGAGCGCATCGTAGCGGTCCGCCCGCAGTTTATCCTGTTCGACGCTCCTGTCACTCGCAGTGATTTCCAGAACAGCCGCCATCCCGCAAATCGAACGCAGGGCGACTATCACGTCGCAAAGATAATCCTGCCGCCGCAGACCGAGGCGACCTTCAAGCAGCATCCGTTCACGAGCCGTTTCCAGACGCGTGCTTGCAAGTCCGGCATCTCTTTGCATCTGATCGAGATCGACCGCCCCATGCGCCTCGCCATGGCGCAAGACGCTGCTCGCAAACCGCATATTCGCGGTGACGGCGGTGGAGATCGTTGCTGCGAGGATATCATTCTCCCTTTCGGGCCAGAGCAGGAAGCTCGCTCCCACGCCCACGCAGGCACCGATCAGCTCGTTGACGAAGCGCGCGGCAATCAATCCCTCGGCGGGACGGATAAAATCCGCAAGCAGCATGAACATCGGCGTCAGGAAGATGACGAAGGCACCGTAGCTGACCAGCCGAAGCGCGATCACCAGGATCGAAAGCGGAACGATAACGAGGACCATTCCGAGAGGATTGGATATCTGCGCGATCAGGATTGCGGCAATCGAAGCGCCGATGAGACTTCCCGTCGCACGCTCAAGCACGCGCAGCCATGTGTTGGCGGAGATCGGCTGCGTGACAACCAACGCTGCGATCGCGGCCCAATAGGAAAATGTCACGGCAAACCAGTTGCCCACCAGATAGGCCAGGAGCACGGCCGTTGCCACGCGCAAAGCATGGCGCCAGACAAGCCGGTCGAGGTGAAACATCGTGGCCTTGGTGGTCGTTGTTTTAGCAGGAAGCGTTCCGGGCGCCGCCTCCTTCCCGATCCGCGCGAAATTGACGACCCCTTTGGCCGCGTAGGCGGCAGCACGCGCCACCAGCCCCCCGTCCCCTCCAACCTGCCTTAGAAGAGCGTCCGCCTGCTCGACTGTCTGTGTCTGCGGCCCCATCTGGCGCGGATGCCGGGCGAGGCTTTGCAACATTTCCTCAATACCATCCACCAGCGGCTTTTCGGACTGCGGATCGAACGGATGCGGAAGGTTGCGCCTGTAGGCACCGAGCGCGATCAGTGTCGCGAAAATCCTGGCCGCAGCATCGATGCCGGCACCCATGCGCTCGCGACCCGAGGCCATCCGTGCAGTTGTCTCGCGTCCACGCTCGATCGAAACGCGCACGCCGCGACGATAGATCGTGTCGAAGGTCAGCCATCGATCCGGCTCACCGGTCTTATCGAGCCCCTGCAGAAAGCGGGCCATGTCTTCGAGGCGGCTGAAAATGGCGGCAAGCGTGCGCTCGGCGGTGCTTTTCGCCTGAATGGGCCACACAAATATCGTCAGGAGGATCGTCCATAGCGAGCCGAGCAGGAAATAGCCGGCCAGCGTCAGCGCGCCAGAGATCTCCCTGGGAGAGGTGATACCAATGATGACGGCAAGCGAGGCAAGCAGCCCTGCCTGCGCAGGCGCCGGGCCAAAGCCGGCATTGTACGAGCGCGTTAATCCGCAAAGCACGACGAGAACAAAAAGCGCGACAAAGCTCGCGACCGGCCCCCAATGAGCGCAGTAGGAGGCGAGCATCATGACGACCGCGCCCAGCACGCTGAAGAAAGCCATCACCCGCAAGCGGCTACCGCGCGACCCGAGCGGGTCACAGAGACAATTCCAGAAGGCTGCAACGGCGCCAAAAGCGAAATCCGGTCTGCCGAAGATGACAGCAGCGGCGAGCATCACGCCGATTGCGACCGAAGCCCGTATCCCCTCCAGCACGCCGATCCGTTCCGGACTGATCGCGAAGACGTGACCTTCCGCCCAGAGAGTGCGGCGACTGACGAGGGAGACGAGCTTCGTCGCGAGGTTCATCAAACGAGCATTATTTCGCGGCCTTCAAGATGAGGTCGGCAACTTCCTTGGGATGGGATAGCATGGCAACATGGCTTGAGGGAACCTCAATCACCGTCGCGTGCGCCGCCACGGCCTGATCCTTTTCCATCTGCGGCGGAATGATCGCATCTTTCGTTGCAACGACCATGAAAGTCGGCTTGTCGCGCCATGCGGCATGAGTGACCGGGGCGGTCAGCGTACGCACGTGAAAAGGACCTTGCGTCGCGGCGACAACCTTTTGCTCTTCCTTGGTTAGGTCCGCGGCAAAATACTTGCTGATACCCTCGTCGCTGATCGTGAGATAACCGTCAGGATCCTTGACGAAGGTCTTGAGGCTCGGCAGTTCGGGATATTTGGAAGACGCGCTCTGCAGCGACTGCCCGACATCGGGAGCGTAAGCGGCCACATAGACGAGCGACTTCACCTTTGGGTCGTCACCCGCCTCGGTTATGACGACGCCGGCCCAGGAATGCCCGACCAGAACCACCGGCCCCTCAGCATTCCTGATGGCGCGCTTGGTGGCGGCGACGTCATTCTCCAGAGAATCCAGCGGATTCTGGACCGCGATGACTTTGAGGCCGGCTTTTTCCAGGATCGGAATGACCTTCTGCCAGGAGCTGCCGTCGGCAAACGCGCCATGCACGAGAACAGCGGTCTTTGCGGTGAGTTCGGCGCTCCAGGCCGGCAATGCGTTCGTGGCCGCAGCCATCAGAACCGCAAAACCTGCGGCATAATTCAGCAGTTTCATTCCATTGCTCCATTTTTTTAAGAATTTAGTTCGCACGAATAGCACTGGAACGGACCTCTTGATCCAAGCCCGTTCCTCTGGTTTGCAGCCACTGTTTCGAGCGTCAGTCGAAAGTGACGACGGCCCTGCCGACAATTTCGCCGGTTCGCAGCCGATCGAGATATTCATTGATCTCTTCGAACCTGATGGTCTTCAGCGTGTGGCGGATCTTGCCTGCCGCGGCGAGCGCCATGACTTCCGCAAGATCATTGTAGTTGCCCCAAAACGAGCCGTGGAACGTCTGCTCGCGAGAGACCCGCGGAAAGAGCGGGATGTCGATGCTGTCGCCGACCAAGCCGACATCGACATAGTGGCCGCTGATCGAGAGCAGGCTGAAGCCCAGCTGCATCATTTCCGGAGCGCCGGCGCAGTCGATGACAGCATCAAGTTCGCCCTGCCCCGTCGCTTTTTTCAGCTCTTTGGCGACGTCGCCGGACGACTTGCCCTTGATGCTGATCACATGGTCGGCGCCATATTCGGTCGCAACGGCAAGCTTGTCGGCATTGCGGGCAAGGGCGACGACCTGCGCGCCGCTGCCGAGCAGCTTGGCATATTGAACAGCATAGGCGCCAAGACCACCGACGCCGAGGATGCCGAGAACGCGATCCGGCCCAAGCGCACCGGCATCGCGCAATTTCTTGATGCCGCGATAGGGCGTGAGGCCTGCGTCGGTCAGCGGCGCCAGTTCCTCGAACTTCAACGACTTGCCAACCTTGATCAGGTAACGCGCCGGAACGGGCAGATATTCTGAAAAGCCGCCATAGGGGCCAAAACCCGGCCAGCGGACGTTAGCGCAGATGTGCGTATTGCCCATCTGGCAATGGCGGCAGGTTCCGTCACCCCAGCCGGGCGAGACGACAACATGATCGCCTTCCGCAAATCCCGATGCCTTCGGAACGAAGCTGCCGATCGCATGCACCACGCCGGTAATCTCGTGACCGGGAATGATCGGTCGCGGAGTATCGGCATATCGATAGAAATAGCCGTCGACGAGCTGCACGTCGGAGCGGCACATGCCGCAGGCTTTGACCTTGACGAGGATTTCATCCGGCTGGATGTCCGGCACCGGTATGTCCTCAAGGACGAGAGGTTTGTGATACTCATGCAAGCGTGCCGCTTTCATTGTGCCGTCCCTTCGTAGTGATCCTTTTGAACCGATTGATCGCGGTAGCGACACTGATGGCGCGCCGCTATGCCGCCTCTAAGATCGCCGCGATGCCGGCTTCGGCGACGGCGATGTCCTGCTCCACGGTGCCGGCGCTTGCGCCGATCGCACCGATGATCCTGCCCTCGCGAACGACCGGAATGCCGCCGCCGAATATGATGATGTTGCCGTTGTTGCTCTGGTGGATGCCGAAAAGCGGCTCGTCCGGTTGCGAAAGCTTCGCAAGCCTTTCGGTCGTCTTGTCGAAAAAGCGTGCCGTTACCGCCTTCTTGATCGCCAGATCTATGCTGCCGATCAACGCATCGTCCTGCCGCACGAAGGCAACCAGATGTCCCCCGGCATCGACCACGGCCACGTTGTAGGCGACGGCGAAACTCGCCGCCTTCGCCTCGGCCGCCCTCAGCATCCGTTTGGCATCCTCAAGGGTCAGCGTGGGATTCAACCTAGGCATCTCGACCTCGATAAGATGATCGCTTCGTGGTCCGCCAACCGCCTCAGCGAACCGGATGCAGGCAGCAGCCGGTCACATCAATGCATTCGCACCGCCATGTGCTTCATGGGCTACGGCTCTGCGTCTTATCGATTGCCTAACATTCGCAGGCAAAAGCGGCACGTTAAGCCATGTAAAAGAATGGGAAATTCGGGATAGTGGTGTCGAACCCACGCCGCGGCGACCCGCGCGGAACCGCCATGAGATCTGCGGTCAGCGGCCGATCTGCTTGTTCCAGGCTTCGATCCAGGCCTCCCGCGATTTGTTGATATCGCGATAGGACGGAATGGCGAGATTCTCGTATTTGGTTATGGTTGGTTCGACGGCCGGATCGAAAACGGCTTTCAGATTGGAGACGCCATAGCGCGTCTTGTTCGCGAAACAGCCCTGCCCTTCGGCGCTCATGGCAATGCCGATGAATTTCCAGCTGAGATCGCTGCCGTTCTTCACCTTCTGTATCCAGGTGAATGTCGCCGGGCCGCCCGGCTCCGGCGTCACATATTTGAACTCGGGATGTTTTCCATCGTTTATGAAGGCCCAGGAGCGGCCGTCCCAATACATGGCGGCATCGACCTCGCCCGAGGCGAGAGCCGTCAGCACCTGATTGGGATCGCTCCAGAAACTGAGGGCGCCTCCCGCCATCATCTTCTTGATGCGATCGAGGCCCGGTTGAGCATTCCTTTCGTCACCGCCGCTCAGCTTCGAGATGTTCCAGAGGGTGGACGTCAGCGAGCCCGGATAGTAGATGCTGGGGATCATGGCGGTAAATTCACCATTTTCGACGGCATTGAAAAACCCGTCCCAGCTTTTGACCGGGGCTTTGACGGTCTTCGAATTGTAGATGACACCCATGGCGCCGTAGTCGAATACGACGCCGTAGCCTTCACCGAAGCTGACGAGAGAGGGGTTGAGTTCAGCCATGACCGGCACCCTGTCGGCGGTGAGCGGATCGACGAGACCCTTTTCGATCATCAGATAAGCCGTCTCCGTCGGCGCGAAGACAATGTCCAACGGCGGTTTCGTGCGATTGGCATCGATCTGGTTCAGCCATTGCAGCGGTGCGCCGAGCACGACATCCACCGTCTTTCCGGTCTGTTTTTCGAACGGCTCGATAATGCAGCTTCGCAGCGACTGCTCCCACAGCCCGCCGAAAGCACCGACCGTAAGGTCTGCCGCTGATATCGAAGCGGTGGGCACTGCGCATCCCAGCAACCCCGCCAGCAACCCCACCCACTTGTACCCGTGCATCGTTCGCTCCATGCTCTGATCCGTCGCGGAGTGGTTTGCGTCACGTAAATCCCGCCTGCCCCGAGCGCACCATAACAGGAAAGGCGAACACCAGCCATGACCGCATCGGCACCACTAAGGCTGAACAATATCAGCAAGAGGTATGGGGCGACTGATGCGCTGAAGACCACTTCGCTCCAGGTCGCCGCCGGCGAGATGCTGGCGCTGCTTGGCCCTTCCGGCTGCGGCAAGACGACAATGCTGCGCATCATTGCCGGTTTTACGACGCCCGATACCGGAGACGTCCTGATCGGCGACACCGATGTGACCGAATTTGCCCCCCGCAAACGCGGCCTCGGCATGGTCTTCCAGAATTATAGCCTTTTCCCGCATATGACCGTCGGCGAGAACATCGCTTACGGTTTGAAGATGAAAGGCATCGGTGCTGTCGAACGCACGCGCCGGGTTCGCGAGATGCTCGATCTCGTACGGCTTTCGAATTTCGAAGACCGGCATGTCCACCATATATCCGGCGGCCAACAGCAGCGGGTGGCGCTTGCCCGCTCGCTCGTCACCGATCCGAAAGTACTGCTTCTCGACGAGCCTCTGGGGGCGCTCGACCGCAACCTGCGGGAAAGCATGCAATTCGAGCTGCGGGTCATACAGAAGCGGCTCGGCGTCACCTCGATCATCGTCACACATGATCAGGACGAGGCCTTGGTCATGGCCGACCGGATCGCCGTGATGCGGGAGGGGCGGATCGTGCAGATGGGAACGCCGACTGAAGTCTATGAGCGTCCGAACGGTCAATTCGTCTCCGAATTCCTGGGAACGGCGAACATTTTCGAGGCCAGCCCCGTCGGCCCCGCCGGTGATGGCCTATGGAACGTTCGGCTGGCGCTCCCCGATCAACCGATGGTCAAGGTTGCCGGACCTGAAGGGCTTTCCTCCTCCGCTCCTATCCGCATCGCCGTGCGACCGGAACGGCTGACGCTGACATCCGAAGCCGAAGCGTTGCGCGCGCAAATCCGCGACGTCGTCTTTCGCGGCAGTTATTATGCCTACGAGCTCGAACTGGCCGGCCTCTCGAAACCGATCTACGTCTACAGCAGGGAAAAAACCGCGGCAGACCTTGGCGGCATGATCGGCCTCGTCTGGCCGGACCGTTATGCGGTGATCCTGCCGGAGCAAGGGCAATGAGCGGTGGAACAAGCCTGCCGGCGGCTTCCGCCGATTTGCGCACAGTGGCGCAGCGCCGTGATCGCGCTTTCCGGATCGCATCGGGCAGATGGGCGCTCCCGGCGCTCATATTCCTGCTCGTCTTCTTCGTGTTGCCGCTGCTGGCCAACATCCTACGCAGCCTGCCGGCGGAAAATCCGTTCGGCTTCTACGCCACACTTTTTTCCGATCCCTATTACCTCGGCGTGATCTGGCAGACGGTCGAGGTCTCGGCCCTGACGACAATCGCCAGCCTGATCCTCTGCTATCCCGTCGCCTATTTCATGGTACGGCATGCGGGAAAGTGGAACGGCGTTTTCCTTTTTCTGCTCATTGCACCGCTGTTGACGTCGATCATCATGCGGACCTTCGGCTGGACAGTGCTGCTTGCCCGCCGCGGGCTCGTCAATACATGGCTCGCCGAGCTCGGCTTCTTGCAAAACCCCGTCAACATGATCAACGCGCCGATCATGGTCTATATCGGCCTCATCCACGTGCTTGCGCCGTTCATGGTGCTTTCCCTCATCCCCGTATTGCAAGGCATAGATCGAAGCCTTGAGGAGGCGGCCGAAGGTCTCGGAGCAAGCAGATTGAGGACCCTGCTCACCATCACTCTGCCGCTCAGCCTGGATGGCATCGCGAGCGGCTGCATTCTGGTCTTCGTGCTGGCAAACGGCAGTTTCCTCACCATGCTGCTGCTTGGCGGACGGCAGGTGACGACACTGGCGCTTTTGCTCTATCAGCAGTTCGCCTTGACGCAGAATATCGGCTTCGCGGCCGCCATGGGCAACGTACTCCTGCTGTTTGCGCTTGCTGGAATAGCGATCCAGCTGCGGTTTCTGAAAAGGAAGGGCGTGAGATGACGGCAGTCTCCGAGAACGGATCGCGGGTTTCACGCCGCCGGCGATTGCGATGGGGTAAGCTTGCTCTCGCCGTCTATGCGGCCTTCTTCTTCCTGTTTCTGCTGGCGCCGATTGTCATCGTGGTGATCGCTTCCTTCTCTTCGGCGAACTTCATCGCCTTTCCAATGCCGGGCTTCAGTCTGGAATGGTATGAGCGGATACTGAATTATCCGCCCTTCATGCAGTCGCTTGTTGTCAGCATGGAAGTCGCGTTTCTGTCCGGTCTCGCAGGCCTCGCGCTCGGGGTGCCCGCTGCCCTTTGGGCGGCGCGGGACGACGGCATCGCGGCACGTCTGTTCACCAACCTCATGCTGGCACCGATCTCGATACCGGCGATCCTCCTCGGTTTCTCATTGCTCTACACGCTGTCGGCGATGACGCTGGGCATCTCGCTCCCGTCCCTCGTCATCACTCATACTGTCGTTGCAATCCCCTATATTTCCCGAACGGTTCTCGCCGTCTACCGCGCTGTTCCGCCGGATCACGAGGAGGCCGCAACGCTTCTCGGGGCATCCCGTCAGCAGGTGCTTTTCACGATCACCCTGCCACTCGTCAGGCCAGGCATATTCGCCGGCACGATGTTTGCGATGCTCGTCTCGTTCGACAATCTGCCATTGTCGTTGTTTTTGAGCGGACCGTCGACGACGACGCTTCCGGTCGTCATCCTCAGCTACCTGCAGAACCAGTTCGATCCGTCGATTGCTGCGATCGCCACCGTGCAGATGCTGATTGCCGTGATCGCGCTGACAGTCGTCAACGCGATTTACGGGATCGAGAAAATGACGGCCGCCTGAGCCCGCTGCAGGAGCGCATCCCTGCCTTTCTCATTCGCTTTCAAAAAGATCGCGATAACGGTTCGGCTGCGAGCGGAGATATTGTTTCGGCGCGCGCACCTTGGCGCCGAGTTGCGCGGCGGCGTGCCAGGGCCAGTTGGGATCGAACAGAATGGTGCGCGCGAGCGCGACCATGTCTGCGTCGCCTGTCGCGACGATGGCCTCGGCCTGTTCGTAACCGGTGATCAGCCCGACCGCCACGACGGGAATCTTGACCGTCTGCCTGACGGCGCGGGCAAAGGGGACCTGATAGCTCGGCGCAACCGGAATGCGCTGGTCCGGATGCAGGCCGCCGGTCGAAACATGCAGGGCATCACAGCCGCGTTGTTCGAGCGCCTGTGCAAAGGCAAGCGTCTGGTCGAGTTCCAGCCCTCCTGCCACCCAATCCGTTGCTGAGAGCCTCACTGAGACGGGCTTTTCCGCCGGAAAGGCGGCTCGCACGGCGTCGAAAACCTCCAGCGGAAATCGCATGCGGTTCCCAAGCGACCCGCCATACTCATCTT
>JAGWJK010000897.1 GCA_028865845.1 Rhizobiaceae bacterium | reverse complement strand
GATTTCCTGATTTCGTTATGGCGAATGCGGTGGTCCACCACCCCTCGGTTACGCCTACAAGACGACCGACCCACTCGAGAGTTTCACGTGCGACAGCGAGGCGTCTTCGATGATCCAAGGACCTGCATCATAGTCTTCGATGCGGTCGATAAGACCGTCGGTAACATGGACACGAACCGGCCAGGCGATCCGCCACTGATTGCCTTGCTGAAAGAGCAGCAAGAGGACCGGCTCTCCATCGATCGACCCAGAGCCCATGGTCCATGTTTCTGGATTACGCTGATATTCGGCAAAATAAGGAGAGTTTCTGAGCAGACCGTCGAAACAGTCGGAGACCCGCAACCGCGCATCGGCGCTGGTGAGGCTGCGAACGCCATCCCAGTCATGGCTGTTGAAGAGTTCGATATAGCGCTGCAAGAGCCGTTCCGAGTCGGGACTAAGCAGATAGCTCGAGCTGGGTGTAGGTTCGACGGTCAGGTCGGCAAGCTTTGCCCGCCCGCGAGAGAGCGCGGATTTGACCCCTCCCACCGTCGAGTCCACAAGTTCCGCGGTCTCTTCCAGCGAATAATCAAATACATCCTTCAGCAGGACGCAGGCGCGCTCCTTCGGCGGCAAGTGCCCAACGAGCCGCTCGATTGCGTGACGTGAATTGGTTGTCGCCGGCTCTCTGGCGACCATGCCAATATCATCCGAATAAGCGCCCTCCGCGCGCTTGCGCGCATCGCGCCGCCTCAGAAAGTCAATGCAGCGGTTGTGTGCGATGCGAAATAGCCAAGGTTTCAGCCTGCAGCCATCGTCGAGTGTCTCGATCTTGGTGTACGCCTCGAACAGGGTTTCCTGCATGAGGTCTTCGCCGTCGAGTCTTGAGCCGGTCATGCGGGCGCAGTAGCGATGCAACTGGGCACGGGCATCTGAAACCGTTTCGAGGAAGGCTCGGTACTGTGCGTCGAATAGGCCGATGGGTCGTTCGGGCATATCATTCACCTGCCAAATCATAGAGGTCAGTGAGGAACACAGGAGAGAACCATTGCGCCGATTTATGCGGCGCAATGTATGTGAGCAATTCAGGCCGACGCCATTGCGCGCTCAAGTGTTGCGACGGTGTCCGTCAATGCCAACTTAGGGCGAACCCATTGGGCAAACCGCTCGATTGCGTCGTCGGCTTCGGGAGCATGCCCAGCCATCATTTGGAACGAGTGGAGCATTCCCGGAAATATGTCCAGACGCACCTCTATGCCGGCTGACTTCGCGCGCTCCGCGAGCGTGCGGCTGTCGTCGAGCAGGGTTTCGTCTTCGCCTGCTTGCAGAAAAATTGGCGGCATTCCGTGGAGATCGGCAAATATCGGACTTGCCAGCGGATGCCGGGCATCCACTCCTCCGAGCACCTGCGATGCCAGCATATCCACGGTCGCCTTCTGGAAAAATGCGTCTTTCTCGCTGTTGGCTTTATAGGATTGGCCGCTCGCCGACAGATCATGCCAGCCGGAGATACTGAGGATCGCCGCAGGCAGCGGACGTCCGGTATCGCGGAGTTTCGTTGCGGCGGCAACGATCAGGCCCGCGCCGGCGGAATCACCTGCGCCTATGGTGCGCGCCGGCGCCATACCCTGCTCGGCCAACCACTCGAACGCAGCGATGACCTGCTCTATTTGGCGCGGGAACTTGCTCTGAAACGAGTAGTCGTAGGTGGCGAGCAAAGCATGGCAACCGATCGTCTTGGCGAGGTGTCCGACCATCTTGCGATGGGTCCAGATCGACCCGCCAACATAGCCGCCGCCGTGCAGATAAAGCATGACCCGATCTTTGGCCGCCCGCTTCGGCTGAATCCATAATGCGGTCTTGTCGCCGATATTCGTCTCCACGTAGTCGACGCCGCCCGGTTCCGCTGTCAATGCAGACCAATCGGAGACTTGCGGCGGCAATTTACGTCCGTTGCGCCACGCCTCCGCCAATGTTTCGAAGTGTATCTTGTTCGCCAGGCTCTGTTCGCTTTCCATTGTCGCGTTCCTCTACTTGGTTGTGGGGCGATGTCGAGCGCGACCCGCCTACCAAATGCTAAGACGGACGAAACGAACCAAAGGATACGTGACTGGCAGATGAAGCACTCGGTCCTGGCGGAGAACTAGGATCCGGGTGCTAGAAGCGACCTGCGGCCATTGGCCCATCCGCTGCTTCGATGATTGCCAGCGTCAACGAATGGCCTATGCTTCATCGCTGCGTTCCCGTTAAAAGGCGATGACGTCTCATGTGCCGCACATCTCTGCGTCTGCCATTTGCTGCCTTCCTGTTTTTCCTCGGCTGGACAGCCGCGCATGCCGATGAAAATTTGACCTACAAGTGGCAGGGGGTCGACCGTACGGCGATCCTGCATATTCCCGAGGGTGCGGCCGGACACCCCGCTCCTCTTGTCATCGTGATGTACGGCTCCGACGACAAGGCTGCCAATTTCCAGAAAAACAGCGGATTCGATGCCGTTGCCGATCGCGAGAACTTCGTGACCGTTTACCCGGAAGCGATCGATGGCGCCTGGAACATCAAATCCAGAAAACCCGTCATAAACGGCGAACCTGTCGATGACGTTGGCTTTTTCCGCACCATGATCGACGATCTGGTGAGCCGGAAAATCGTCGACCCGAAAAGAATTTATGCAACGGGCTTCTCGTTCGGCGCGCTGATGACCTACACGCTCGCCTGTGCGCTTCCCGACAGGATCGCCGCGATTGCCCCTGTGTCCAGCGCGATGAACGAAGCGCAGGTCGACGATTGCAAGCCCGGCCACCCTGTGCCCGTCATGATGGTGAACGGGACAAGCGACGATGTCCAACCCTATGACGGCTACATCCGCCGCTTCGGCAGGCTGCTTTCCGTTCCGGAGGC
>JAGWJK010000896.1 GCA_028865845.1 Rhizobiaceae bacterium | reverse complement strand
CGGCCCGGCCGGGGAATTCCATCCAGGCCAGCGCATAGGCCGCAAACGCCGCGATCAGGATCGGTATGACGGTTGCCGGAATGGCCACGGTCAGCGAATTGATGAAGGATTGGCCGATGCCTTCGCCCGCAAGCACCGACTTGTAGTTCTGCAAGGTAAAGGCCGGCGGGCTCGCGACCGTCAGGTAGACGCGCTTGCCGCGGGTATCGGCCGGATCGAAGGCGGCGTTCTTGGAATATTTGTAGCTGCCGTCGGCGTTGATGATCAGGCTTTCGCCATTGCCGATATCGGTGACGACGCCGGCCTTATAAGCCGCAGGATCTTGCACGCGAAGGCCGAAGGCCCGCACCTGGCCGCCTGTGTTGGCGGCGCCGTCAAAGACCGAGCCGGAAATCACGTAGTTGGCGCCGTCCTGCTGCGCCTTGTCGGAACCGGCAAGGCGTGCGGCCGTGGTTTGCGACGAACCAGAAAATGCCGTCCACCAACCGGAAACGACGATCTGATCCTTGTCGCGCAATGCGGTGACGAAGATGCCGAGCGTCGGGATCAGCCAGATGATGACGATCAAAAGCACGGCGAAGTGAACGAAGAGGCGGGCGGGGCCGATGCGGCCGAGGTTTCCGAGCATGTTAGCGGCCCTTCGTTTCAGCGTTCGCGCGACGGATGTTCCAGATCATGATCGGGGTGACCGCGACCATGATGATGAGGGCGATGACCGCACTTCGGCCGCTGTCGCCGCCGCCCCGGAACATCCAGTTGAACATCAGGTTCGCAAGCACCATCGTATCCCATTGACCGTTGGTCATGGTGAGCACGATGTCGAATACCTTGAGGACGAGGATGGTGATGGTGGTCCAGACCGTGGCGATCGTTCCCCAGACCTGCGGCACCATGATCTTCCAGAAGATCTGCCAGCCGTTGGCACCGTCGATGACGGCGGCCTCGATGGTTTCCTCCGGGATACCGCGAAGGGCGGCCGACAGGATGACCATCGCAAACCCGGTCTGGATCCAGATCAGCATCACCATCAGGAAGAAATTGTTCCAGAACGGCAGCGAGATCCAGACCTGCGGCGTGCCGCCGAAAAGCTGGACGATGGCGTTCAAAAGGCCGATCTGCGTGTCGTTGCCACCGCGATATTCGTAGATGAACTTCCAGATGACCGATGCGCCGACGAAAGAGATCGCCATCGGCATGAAGATGATGCTCTTGGCGATGTTTCCCCACCAGATGCGGTCGGTCATCACGGCGATGACGAGGCCGAAGAAAGTGCAGGCGGCGGGAACGACGGCGAGCCAAAGAATATTGTTGAAGATCGACTGGCGGAACTCTCGATCGTTGACGGCCCAGACATAGTTGGCGACGCCGACGAATTTGGTGCCGTCAGGACCGAAGAACGAGAGGATGAGGGTCGCCACCACCGGATAGACCAGGTAGACGGCGAGAAGGATGATGGCCGGGCCGAGGAAAAGCCAGGGGCGGATCAGAGCACGGCGGCTGAGGTTGACCGCGGCACGGTGAACGTCCTCTCCCTCCTTTGCCGGGAAAATTGCGTCAAGCAGCTTGTTGGAGAAGAAAAAATAGGCGGCACAGGCGGCCACACCTATTATCATGGCGGCAACCGCCGACAGAATCTGCGAAATCATCCTTCCCTCCCGATTTCTTTTTTTGCCCTCTCGAAGCTGCTCGTCGAACGAGGCCGGCGCCTCCCGAGGCATCGGCCGTAGCGGAGCGGCTGGACATCGCCGGAACGAACCGGCGATGTCTGTCAACGAAATGAGGATTACTTGATGGCGTCCCAGGCCTTCTGGATGTCGTCAGCCGAAGCCTGCGCGGACTTGCCGCCAACGAAATCCACCATGCCGGTCCAGAATGCACCAGCACCGATCTTACCCGGCATCTGGTCGGAACCGTCGAAGCGGAAGGTGGTCGCCGTCGTCAGAAGTTCGCCTTCCTTCTTCAGCGTGTCGTTGGCATAGGCAGCCGTGTTGACGCCCTTGAACGGGGTCAGGAAGCCAGACTGCGCCATCCAGACTTCCTGGGCGATCGGTGTCTGCAGGAACTGGATGAAGGCGCGGGCAGCCTTGTTGTCCTTGGTGATTGCGGCCAGCGTGCCGGCGCCGAGAACCGGCTTGCCGAGTTCCGGGTGCGAAGCGTAGGGCGGGAAGTAGAAGAAGTCGGCGTCCTGGCCGAGCTTCGTGCCTTCCGGGAAGAACGACGGAATGAAGGATGCCTGCTTGTGCATGTAGCACTTCGGCGGGACGGTGAAGAGGCCCTTCGGGCTGTCGCGGAAGTCGGTCGACGCCACAGCGGCTACACCACCGTCGACATACTTGGCGTTCTTGGCGAACTTGCCGAATTCGTCGATCGCGTTGACGACCTTCGGGTCGTTGAACTTCAGATCGTTGCTGACCCAGCGATCGTAGTCTTCAGGCGACTGCGTGCGCAGCATGATGTCTTCGACCCAGTCGGTTGCCGGCCAGCCGGTCGCACCACCCGAACCGAGGCCGATGCACCAGGGCGTGCCGCCATCCTTGACGATCTGGTCGGAAAGCTTGACCAGGTCTTCCATGGTGGCAGGAACCTTGTAGCCGGCTTCCTCGAAGTTTTCCGGCGAATACCAGACCAGCGACTTCAGGTCGGCCTTATACGGGAAGGCGAAATAGGCGTCCTTGCCGTCCTTGCCCTTGTAGGTGCCGTAACCGACCCAGCTCTCGCCGGCGCCGTAATTGTCCTTGACCCACTTGGCGAGGTCGTCGCCGAGCGGCGTCAGGTAGCCCTTGGCGGCGAGGTTGGCGAACAGCCCCGGCTGCGGCAGGATCGCGACGTTCGGCGGAGAACCGGCCTGGGTGTCGATAACGATCTGCTGTTCGTAGTTT
>JAGWJK010000895.1 GCA_028865845.1 Rhizobiaceae bacterium | reverse complement strand
AGCCGTATTTGGCGAGCATCTTCAGCGCGGCGGATTCAGCGGCGAGGTCGGCGGTGACGACAAGGATCTTGCGGCCCGAAAAATTCTCCGGAACGAAGGTCTCCATCGCCGGCGGACGGCGTGCCGCGGTCTGCAGCGCGGCCATCGGAACATAGGCCCGGCGATAGGAACGATCGCTGCTTTCCTTGATCGTCGATGCCAAGGCGAATTCTTCGAAATCGGCGCCGTCGTTCGGCAGATCCTGCATCGTGGCGACCAAGAAATAGCGGCCGGTCTTGCCGATGCGCTGCTTGCGCGTGACGACGTCGCGTTCGACGCCGCTGCGGGAAATCTGCCGCTGGCGCGAGATCGACATTTCGCCGGTCTCAAGCACGTGGCGGTCGCTTTCCTCGAAGCGAGTGGCGACCTCGGTGGAGAAGAGATCGACGCCCTTGCGGCCAAGCACCTCTTCGGCCGATGTCTGATACTTGTCGCAGAATGCCTTGTTGACCGCGACATAGGTCATGTTGCGGTCCTTGACGAAAAGCGGGAACGGCAGGTTGTCGAGGATGTCCTCGGTCAGCTGCACCCGCTCCATGTCGATGCGCCACTGTTCCTCGCGCTTCTTCGTCTCGGAAATATCAGAAAGAATGCAGACGCCGAAGCCCGACGGCAACCGGCGCTTGACGAACCGAACCCAGCGGTCGTTGCCGAAATGCTCGGTCGTCTCGAACCGCTCGCGCCAATGAGAGGCTATGCGCTGGGAAACCCAGTCGTCCCGCGTGACAACGGATCTTGAAATGACGTCCTGATGGCGCACGCCGGTGTCGAAGACGGCGCCGAGAAAATCGCGCAGGCGCGTGGAAGGCTGCAGGAACTGCGGGGCTATGGGGAAGAAATTCAGCACCTGGCGGCTTGCAAACAGCAGCAGGTCATTCTTGTCGTAGACAAGGAAGGCGCTGGACAGCCCATCGCAAACGGCATCGAACAGCGCCGCCTGTAGATTGGCTTCCGAGGGAGTTTCCTCGGTCATTCCTGTAAAAGCCGCCTGCTCAATCTCGGCAGTCATTCGTCCGATTCCTAGATCTCCGGTATCACGGCACGCAGAGCTTGAGGGCAGCAAAGCCCCCACGGCAAATTGTTGGGAACATCATACTGGCCTCGATACTTGAAACAGGCGGAGACAGGCTCCTAGATATGACGGGCACCAGCTGCCGCCAAAAAGCCTTAAGCGTGCGACGCACACCGCCTGCAATCATTTCAAGTATTAAGGATGCAACCTGTCATCATTCCCTTAAGCTTTGATTAAAGTCTTAATCAAAGGCTGCTCATGAAACGGGTGGATGACGGCGGGCAAGCCGCCTTTTCTCTTTTCACGCCGGGCCGAATCCCCGAAAATGTGATCCATGTCCATCAAATTGCTTTCCGAGACCCTCATCAACCAGATCGCTGCCGGCGAAGTCATCGAACGGCCGGCGAGCGCTGCCAAGGAGCTGATCGAAAACGCTCTCGACGCCGGGGCGACGCGGATTGAGATCGCGACGGCCGGTGGCGGCAAGGCCCTGCTCAGGGTCAGCGACAACGGCTCGGGCATGGACCAGGCGGATCTTGAGCTGGCGGTTCGCCGCCATTGCACCTCGAAGATTTCCGACACGCTCGAGGATATCCGCACCCTCGGCTTTCGCGGCGAGGCGCTGCCGTCGATCGGCTCGGTGGCGCGACTTTCGATTGCTAGCCGCAGGACCGGTGCCACCCACGGCGCCGAAATTGCAGTGTCGGGCGGGAAAGTGCTGCATCTGCGGCCAGCCGCCAGCAATCCCGGCACGATCGTCGAGGTGCGCGACCTGTTCTTTGCGACACCGGCGCGACTGAAATTTCTGAAGACGGAGAAGGCGGAGGCCGGGGCAATCACCGAGATCGTCAAGCGCATGGCGATCGCTTTTCCGCAGGTGCGCTTCGTGCTGTCCGGCAGCGATCGATCAACACTGGAATTTCCGGCAACGGGTGACGATCATCTCGCCCGCATGGCGCAGATCCTCGGCAAGGACTTCAAGGACAATGCCATCGAGCTCGATGCCGAGCGTGAAGACGTGACGCTGACCGGCTTTGCCGGCGTGCCGACCTTCAATCGCGGCAACTCGGCGCATCAATATGCCTTCGTCAATGGCAGGCCAGTGCTCGACAAGCTCATTCTTTCGGCCATTCGCGGCGCCTATGCCGAAACCATACCGGCAGGCCGCTATCCCGTCGCTGTGCTGTCGATCACGCTCGACCCGGCGCTGGTCGACGTTAACGTGCATCCGGCGAAATCCGACGTCCGCTTTCGCGATCCGGGCCTGGTGCGCGGGCTGATCGTCGGCGCTATCCGCGAGGCGCTGGCACGCGAAGGTGACCGCGCGGCAACGACGGGCGCGGACGGCATGATCCGGTCCTTCCGCCCCGGTTTCCAGCCGGCATGGCGACCGTCTCCACCAACCACACCCTGGAGCGCCGAGACATCGCCTTCTCGGCCCTATCAGCAGCCAGCCGCTGCCACGAACCCTCGTGGCTTCGCCGAGCGGCCGCAGGCATCGTTCGACGGCATGGTGACGCCGACGGCGCGAAGCGAATACGTCGCACCTCTGCCGACCGCGCGAGCCGAAGAGCCGACGCGATTTCCGCTCGGGGCCGCCCGCGCGCAACTGCATGAGAATTATATCGTTGCGCAGACGGACAGCGGTCTCGTCATCGTCGACCAGCATGCGGCGCATGAACGCTTGGTGTTCGAGGAGATGCGCAAGGCGCTCCATTCGAAGCGGCTTGCCTCGCAAGTGCTGCTGATCCCCGAAATCGTCGATCTGCCGGAAGAGGATTGCGATCGACTGATGGTGTTTGCCGAGGAACTTGCGGAGCTTGGTCTC
>JAGWJK010000894.1 GCA_028865845.1 Rhizobiaceae bacterium | reverse complement strand
CGTCCAGATCAACCGGCTTCGCCGCAAGATCGAAGACGACCCGGCCAATCCGGTCTGGCCGCAAACTGTCCGCGGCATCGGTTACCGTCTGAGCATCGATTAATGTCAATTCTCTGGGATCAGCGGTAATGGTGGCATTCGATTCGATCAGGCGCGATCAGGATCACACGTCGTCCAGTGGCTTGCGCTGGCTGTCGCGATGGCTGCGCAGGCGTTTGCCGACCGGTCTCTATGCCCGTTCGCTGCTGATCTTCATTCTGCCGATGATCATCCTGCAGGCGGTGGTGACCATCGTCTTCATGGAACGTCACTGGCAGATGGTGACGCAGCGCCTGTCGATGGCCACCACCCGCGACATTGCCGCGATCATCGACATCATCGAAACCTATCCGCAGGATGCCGACTATTCCGAAGTCACGCAGATGGCGCGCCAGAAGCTCGATCTCACCATCTCGATCGAGCCCGGCGGCGAACTGCCGCCGCCGCGCGACAAGCCATTCTTCTCGATCCTCGACGGTATTCTGAGCGACGAAATCCGCGACCAGATCAACCTGCCCTTCTGGATCGACACCGTTGGCAATTCCAGCCTCGTCGAAATCCGCATCAAGCTGCCGGACAAGGTGCTGAGGGTCTTTGCCAAGCGCAGCCAGACCTATGCTTCGAACACGCACATCTTCATCCTCTGGATGGTCGGCACCTCGCTGGTGCTGATCGGCATCGCCGTCCTCTTCCTGCGCGGCCAGATCCGGCCGATCCTCGCGCTTGCCCGCGCTGCCGAAAGTTTCGGCAAGGGGCAGAAATCCGTCGGCTATGCGCCGCGCGGCGCCGACGAGGTCCGCCGCGCCGGCCTGGCCTTCATCCTGATGCGCGAACGCATCGAGCGACAGATCGAACAGCGCACGGCCATGCTCTCCGGCGTCAGCCACGACCTGCGCACCGTGCTCACCCGCTTCAAGCTGCAGCTTGCCCTCGTCGGCGACAACCCCGATCTTGCCGGCCTCAACGAGGACGTCGAGGACATGCAGAGCATGCTCGAGGGCTACATGGCTTTCGCGCGCGGCGAAGCCGAGGAAGATGTCGGCAAGCTTCGGCTGAGCGACATTTTCGAGCGGATCGAACAGGATTTCGTCCTGCACAAGAAGTCCGTGACCATTTCCATAGACGGCGATAACGAAGTGTCGGTTCGTCCCAACGCCTTCACGCGGCTGGTCACCAACCTCGCCTCCAACGCACGCCGCTACGCCAACACGCTGCGCATCGAGGCCAAGCACAGCGCCAAATGGCTGACGATTGTCTTCGACGATGATGGCCCCGGCATTCCGGCCGCCAACCGCGAAGACGTGTTCAAACCGTTCTTCCGCCTGGATGCCGCCCGCAACCTCGATAATTCCGGCACCGGTCTCGGCCTTTCCATCGCCCGCGATATCGCCCGCAGCCACGGCGGCAACGTCACACTCGGCGAAAGCCCGCTCGGCGGACTGCGCGCCACCATCCGCATTCCTGCCTGACGAAAGAAGCGCGATGCCGATCGACATCAGCAATATGCACTGGCTGAACCCGCCGCCGCTTTGGGAAATGAACGGTGGCAAGCTGTTGGTCCGTTCCGGCGACAAGACCGATTTCTGGCAAGGAACCTATTACGGCTTCCACCGCGACGACGGTCACTTTCTGGGCGAGCGCCGCAGAGGCGACTTCACCGCCGAAATCAGCTTCATCGGCCATTACCAGATGCTCTATGACCAGGCTGGCCTGATGATCCGCCATGACGCCAGCCATTGGATGAAATGCGGGATCGAATATACTGACGGCGCCCGGCATTTCAGCGTCGTCGTCACCAACGGCAATTCGGATTGGTCGGCCTTTCGGATCGATCACGAATTCGACGCGCTCTCCGCGCGGGTCACGCGCAACGGCGACGTGCTTTTCATCCAGTATCGCACAGATGTAATGGCGGATTGGCGGATGGCGCGGCTCGCCTGGTTCGATCCTGCTTTGGAAGAAGTCTCCATAGGCCCCGCCTTCTGCTCACCGCAGCGAGAAGGCTTCGAGGCGGAGTTCCTGGATTTCAGCCTGACTGATCCGGTGTCGCGGGATATTCACTGACGGTCGGATACCCTTGACTCACATCATCTTCTTGCCGTTCGGCACCAGCTGCGTGACGGCGGCGAGCACGATTGCGCCGTTTTCATCCTCGAAGCCGAGGGTCAGCACTTCCGACCGGACGGGACCGATCTGGCGTGGCGGGAAGTTGACGACGGCGAGGACTTGGCGTCCGATCAGCGTCTCCGGCGTGTAATGCACGGTGATCTGCGCGGACGATCGCTTGATCCCGATTTCGGAACCAAAATCGATCCTGAGCTTGAAGGCAGGCTTGCGCGCTTCGGGAAAAGGTTCGGCCTCGACGATGGTGCCCACGCGAATATCGACGCGCTCGAAATCGCCATAGGTGATCTCTTCAGCCATGTGCATTTCCCTTTGTCGGAATATCAGCCGGCAAGTTCCTGGGCGCGCTTGCGAGCGGCCTCCAGCGCCTCGTCAAACAGAGGCTGCATACCGCCCTCCGCCATCAGCACGGCGAGTGCCGCAGCTGTCGTGCCGCCCGGAGACGTCACGTTCTGACGCAGACGGGCAGCGTCGTCGGGGGACTGGTGCAGCAACTCACCAGCCCCCGCGACAGTTTCCCGCGCGAGCCGCATGGCGAGGTCCGCCTGCAGGCCCAGCTTTCGGCCCGCCTCCGCCATGCATTCGACGAGATAGAAAACATAGGCAGGTCCGCTACCCGAAACGGCGGTAACGGAATCGATATCCCCCTCTTCCGGCACCCATTCGACGGGTCCGGAAACCTTCAGGAGGTTCTGTACTGTCTGGCGTTGCCGCTCG
>JAGWJK010000893.1 GCA_028865845.1 Rhizobiaceae bacterium | reverse complement strand
CATCGGCAGTGAACGCGTCGAGATATTGCGGCGCCCCTTGCGTCTTCAGGTAGGCGACGATGTCCTCCACCTCGCCGTCGGCGACGAAGGGACCATGGACACGCTGAATGCGGCCGCCGCCAGCCATGTAGAGCATGTCGCCCATGCCGAGCAGCTGTTCGGCGCCCTGTTCGCCAAGGATGGTGCGGCTGTCGATCTTCGACGTCACCTGGAAGGAGATGCGGGTCGGGAAGTTCGCCTTGATCGTGCCGGTAATGACGTCGACCGACGGACGCTGCGTCGCCATGATGACATGGATGCCCGCGGCACGCGCCATCTGCGCCAGGCGCTGCACCGCGCCTTCGATGTCCTTGCCCGCGACCATCATCAGGTCGGCCATTTCGTCGATGATGACGACGATGTAGGGCATCGCCTTCAAGTCGAATTCCTCGGTCTCGTAAATCGCCTCGCCGGTCTGGCGGTCGAAGCCGGTCTGCACGGTCCTGCTGATCGCCTCGCCCTTGGCGACGGCCTGCTCAACCCGGGTATTGAAACCGTCGATGTTGCGCACGCCGATCTTCGACATCTTCTTGTAGCGCTCTTCCATCTCCCGCACGGTCCATTTCAGCGCGACGACGGCCTTCTTCGGATCGGTGACGACAGGAGAGAGAAGATGCGGAATGCCGTCATAAACGGAGAGTTCGAGCATTTTCGGATCGATCATGATCAGGCGGCATTGTTCCGGCGTCATGCGGTAAAGCAGCGACAGGATCATGGTGTTGATCGCGACCGACTTGCCCGAACCGGTGGTGCCGGCAACGAGCAGATGCGGCATCTTGGCGAGATCGGCGATGACGGGTTCGCCGCCGATGGTCTTGCCGAGCGCCATTGCGAGCTTGGCCTTGGAGGTCTCGAAATCGCGGCTGGCGATGAGTTCGCGCAGATAAACTGTTTCGCGCGTGGAATTCGGCAGCTCGATGCCGATGGCATTGCGGCCCGGAACGACGGCGACGCGGGCGGCAATCGCGCTCATAGAACGAGCAATATCATCGGCAAGGCCGATCACGCGCGAGGATTTGATGCCGGGAGCCGGCTCCAGCTCGTAGAGGGTGACGACAGGGCCTGGGCGGACATGGATGATTTCACCCTTGACGCCGAAATCCTCCAGCACGCCTTCCAGCATGCGGGCATTCTGCTCCAGAGCTTCCGAGGATAGCGTCGCATCGCGCACAATGGTTCTCGGCTCGGCGAGCAGATGTACGGCCGGCAGCTGGAAGCCGTAGGAGCGGATGAAAGAGGTCTGCGCCTCACGCTCGGCCCGCATGCCGGGTTTTGGCCGGGCAGCGGCAGGCACGACGCGGTGACCGCCGGGAACCTTCGGTGACGGTGCCCGCAACGCCCATTCGTCTTCCTCATCATCCGGCAGGATGCCGGCCGGCCGAGGTGGCTCGCGCTCGTAGGAAAGAGCGCCGTCCTCATCCTCGTCTTCGTCGTCATCGATACTGATGGAGGGAGGCGAAACGACGCGGCGCGAAGCCGGGCCGTCCATCGACGGTTCGACACGTTCACCGCGAACGACCGGCGCCTTGGCGCGCACCGGCTCGTTCAGCTTGCCGAATTCGTCGTCGTTAAAGTCGTAGGGCGCATCGAAGGCATGGTCGCGACGCTTGCGTGGACCCATGCCGAACAGGCGGCGAGCTCGCGCCTGGGCGTTGTACCAGGCATGCATGATCGCACCGAAGGCCATGAAGCCGCCGCGGTCGTCGTCATCATCGTCGTCGCCGACGTTGCGGGCGCGGCTCTGGGTCTCTTCGTAGTCCTCATCGTCTTCCTCGTCCTCCGGCAGGGCGCGGCCGACAAGCCCGGAGGCAAACAGCATCAGCCAGATTGCCGGGATCGCGAGCAGACTGCCGAGCACGGTTGCGACGGCGCCGCTCGGATAGGTGCCGATGAAAAGTGCTGGAAAACGCAGGACGATATCGCCGATGACGCCGCCGATACCATTGGGGATCGGCCATGTCGGCGGCGCGGGGAAACAGGCGATCGAGCTTGCGGCGACGATCGAGCCACCGACCCAGGCGCCGAGACGGGCGGGCACGCGATGGAGTTTGCGATTGGAGATCAATGCGATCGCCCAGGCAACGACGGGCAGCAACGCAATAACCGAGCCGAGGCCGAGCGACTGCATCAACATGTCGGCGAAGGCGGCGCCCGGAAAACCCAGTATGTTGGTGGGAGCATTGGCCGTAGCGTATGAATAGCTGGGATCCATGACGTTCCAGGTCGCCAGCGCAGCGACCGCGAGCGCCAGCAGGAACAGCAGCGCAAAGCCGCCGAGACCCCTTACCTGTCGCCAAATCACGCCCGAAAGCGAGAAGCGGTCAGCACGACCGCCCAACGCTGCCGAATTGCTTCTGCCCATATGTCCAGCCCGTTCGTTGTCGAAAGCAATGGCGAATCGGCGTCATGCCGCCGGCCCATTACGTCAGCTCTACCTAATCAGAGGAGGGTTAATGCCATGTTAACCATGCGGGGCTGGTGGGCGAATCGCGGAATTTATATTTCGACCGGTTGAGGAACGGCACAACAAGAGCAAGTTTCAGGCTGCTCTGATTTCGTCGAGCAGTTCCGGGTGACGGTCGAGCACCTTCAACAGCTTTATCAAAGCCACCGGCGGTTTTGTCTTGCCGTTTTCATAGCGAGAAAACGCATTGACACCGCCGCCGAAAATATCGCCGGCCTCACGTTGATCGAGTTGCAGCTTCTTGCGAACGGATATTATGAACGCTGGATCGATCGTACTCGCGTTAACCTGCTTGTTAAACACAAGCATTTCCGCGTTTACCCGCTGCGCTTCATGGGGATCGAGAACGGCTTCACCACATTTGGCGCAAAAATCGCCTGTTA
>JAGWJK010000892.1 GCA_028865845.1 Rhizobiaceae bacterium | reverse complement strand
GGCTGACCTCACACGCGAGGAAGAGGTGCAAGCCGTGGTCACGGACGCCCGCACGGCCCTCGGCGGCCTTGACGCGGTCGTCAATTGCGCCGGCATTTATGCGACCGGCAAGCGCCTCGAGGATGTGACGGACGCGGAGTGGGACAGAACGATCGCCGTCAATCTAACGGCGATTTTCCGGGTCTGCCGGGCAACATTGCCGTTGCTGCGCGCGGCCGGCGGCGGGTCGGTCGTCAACATCGCCTCCGTCCACGCGATCGCAACCGTGACAGGCGTGCCTGCCTATGCGGCGAGCAAGGCCGGTGTTGTCGGACTATCGCGGCAGATGGCACTCGATTACGCCGTCGATCGCATCCGGGTCAATTCGGTCATCGTCGGCTCGGTTGCCACCCGCATGACGCTCGACGGCCTGGAGGAAGCAGGCGGCGCCGAGGCACTCGGCCTTTCGTTTGCGGATAACAGAATTGCCCGCATCGCCAATCCTAGGGAAATCGCCACTGCGATCGGCTTTCTCATTTCCGACGCGGCGTCATTTGTCACCGGCAGCAACTTCGTTGCCGATGGTGGTATGCTCGCCCGGCTTATGTAAGAGCGAATGGCAAAAAGCGGATCGTGCCGTCGAGACTTTCGCCGGGCGCCAGGATGCGGGCTCCGAAGCTTTCGCCGTCTCGGCCTGCCATGCGATTGAAGGCGCAGGGCGCATTGCTTTGCGGTTCGAGACAGAAGAACGGTTTTTGCGGGTCGGCATAGAGCATCAAATGTCCGAAGATCGGATCGGCAGCAATACGAAGGCCGCGACCGCGGTCGGGAAATCGGATTTCGGCGACGCCATCCCAGCCCCCAAAATCATTGTTGCGCCAAGTATCGGGCAATGCCCGGCCTTGAGCAAAATCGAGTTCCGGCGGCATTGCCAGACGCTCGGTGGCAATGCCTTCTGGGCCTTCCATGAAAAAATGACCAGCCCTGAAGGCCAGGGTGGTGTCTACCCCTCTCTCGAACCAGGGATGCAGGCCAAAGCCGAACGGCATCGAGACACCGCCCTCATTCATCAAGTGGATTGCGACCGTCAATCCTTCCGGCTCAAGCAGGAAATGCTGGGTCGCGCGATAAGAATAGGGTTCGTCCGGTGCAATGTGATCCAGGCTCAGCAGAACGCCTGTTTCGTTTCGCTCTGCGCGCCAGGATGAATGCCAGCCTGTGCCGTGCACGTTGAACCGCTCCGGGTGATTGTTCGGCTCGAAGGTCCATAGCCTGCCTCCGAAATCGAATGCATTCCCTGCAATCCGATTGGCGTAAGGCACCATCGGAAACATTGCGACACCAAGCACATTCCGTGCGACAAGATCGAGCGGCGACAGCGACCGCATGAGATCGATGCCGCTGCTGCGGAAAAAGGCAACGCTGCCGCCGATTTCGGGAACGAGACCAATCGAAAGGTCGCCTGCGGAAATTTCGATCACGGCATCAGAAATTGCGTCCATAGCCCGGGCTCCACCCGCCATCGACGACGAGAATCTGTCCGGTCGTATAGCTGTTCTGCGGATCTGAGAGGAAAAGCACGGCGTCGGAGATATCCTCACATGAACCGGCATGCCCAAGCGGCACGTGCGTTAGCATATGCGTGTCGCCCGCCAACTGCATGCCGCGGTCATCCTCGATCAGCCCACAGCCGATGGCATTGATCAGCACACTCGGTCCAAACTGCATCGCCAATCCGCGCACATGGGCATAAGCCGCACTCATGGTCGCCGAATAATCCACATGCCGGCGCATCGGTACGACAGCAACGGCCGAAAGCAGAACGACAATCCGCCCGCCCTGATGTTCAGCCATCACACGGGCATCCTCCGTCAGTTTGATCAGATCGGTATCGACCTCCGGTAAAAGCGGATAGGCGACAATTAGGATATCGCCGTGACCGGTCGTCATCCGTGCGCCGTTTGCAACCAACGCTGTTTCCACGGCGTCGGAGATGGCACTTTTCGAGCCAAAAAAACGGAAGGATTTTCCAGTGAGATCAACGGTCATTCTTGCTTTGCTCATAGAGACCTCACATCATGAAACCGGCGGTCCAGCCACCATCCACCGCCAGCGTCTGGCCATTGACATAGCGGCAGGCGGAAGATGATAGGAACAGGGTCGCTTCGGCAATCTCCTCCGGCATGCCCGGGCGGCCGAGGGGAAGGTGTTGCATGAAGGCTTCCGTCTTGCCGGCGAACGTGCCGTCATCGCCATAAAACAGTTTCTTTGTCAGCTCTGTCATGATCGAACCCGGTGCGATGCAATTGGTAACAATTCCCTGCGGCCCCAATTCCAGCGCCATCGATCGCGTAACGTGGATAATGCCGGCCTTGGCGGCGATGAATGGGCTTTGCAGCCGCATCGCTGCAATGCCGAGCACCGAGGCAATGTTGACGATCCGGCCGCCGCGACCGCCTGCGAGCATCGACGGCAGCGCATGGCGGCTGACGAGGAACAGGCCGTCAAGATCGATGGTGGTAATGCGGTCCCATTCCTCGGACGGAAAACTATCGATGTTGACACGGTATGCCAGGGTGTTGACGCCGGCATTGTTGACCAGGATATCCAAGCGGCGATAGCGATCCATCGTTGCGTCGATCGCAGCTCGGATCGCCGCCTCACTGCGGATATCCACCTCGACCGCCATGGCGTCGGGCAATGTTGAAGCCAATGTCTTTGCACCATCGATATTGATGTCGGCGATGACAACACAAGCGCCGTTCTGCGAGAGGCGCTTCACGATCGCGCTGCCGATCGCTCCGGCACCGCCCGTGACGAATGCGACTTTTCCCCCAAGATCTGTCTGCACCACCGGCCTCCTCGCTAGCTATTATGATACTATAATCGTTAGATGTGGCGCGCCACCTTTTT
>JAGWJK010000891.1 GCA_028865845.1 Rhizobiaceae bacterium | reverse complement strand
AGGGCGCGGTGCACGTCGTCGCCGGCTGGGCCGAGTTCGCGCATCGTGCGGTCCAGCAGGATCAGGGAGGTGGCGTAGACATGAACGTTGTGATCGATCTCCTCGAAGGTATTTTTGGCGGAGTTGAGCATCAGGCCGAGGACCAGCGAGGTCATGACGACGAAGATATTGGCGACGAGCCGCACCGTAGTGTTGGTGTCCTCCTGCCGATAGTTCGGGTGGAGCTTTTCGTAGGTGGACAGGGTGCCGAGCGACGCCGCGACGAGGCAGATGAAAATGACCACTGCCACAATGATTTCGCGCATGATGTTTTGCCTCCGCCTCCGGCGCCATAATTTGCTGGTTTGGAAGCAAGCGATCAATCCATGCGATGGGCAAACATCGGCTGCGATGCATAGGCCTTTCGGGTTAGTTTCCCGTCGCAATGGATTAGTTTTGCAAGCAGAAGAATTAGCTCGGCGACGACGAACAAAATCGGGTGGCCGATCTTTGGTACTACCGGCGGCTAAAACGCGAAAAAATCTCCATCTCGCACTCGCAATATTTCCTTCATCAGTGCAGTCTACTTTAGAGATGCTGTTGTGAAAGTGTCAGTGCGTGGGGGATTGTGGTGCCTATTACGAAACTTGAGCAGTGGAAGAACGAACGTAACAGCCAGCCGAAAGCATTTGTCATCGCCAAGAAGACGCATGTCGTCGAAATCAAGTGCGTGCATTGCCAGAATCACTTCCTACGCTGGGCATCAACGGCGCCGGCCTATTGGCGTTGCGAGGATTGCAGCAAGCAGCCCCTGATCGTCGCCGGATAGGCTTTCAGCGCCGCGGCCGCAGAACCGCTGCCGCTTCGAAGCGGCATGCGCACGTTCGCTCACGCAATCAGGATTGCCCTGAAATCGTTGACATTCGTGCCGGTGGGGCCGGGGACGAAAAGGTCGCCGATTGCGTTGAATGCCGACCAGGCATCGTTGTTGCGCAACATTTCGGCCGGCACCAGCCCATCCTCTCGCAGGCGTGCCACAGTGCCGGCATCGGCAAAAGCTCCGGCATTGTCTTCGCTGCCGTCGATACCGTCGGTATCGGCTGCCATGGCATGAATGCCGTTGTGGCCGTCGATATCGATTGCCAGCGACAGCAGGAATTCGGAGTTGCGTCCGCCCTTGCCCTTACCAACCAGCGTCACCGTCGTCTCGCCGCCGGAGAGCAGCAGCACCGGCTTGTGGAACGGCCGGTTGCGGTGCAGGATTTCGCGGGCGATGGCGGCATGCACATGCGCTGCCTCACGCGCTTCACCCTCGATCGCATCGGAAAGAATTGCCGTCTCGATACCTGCTTCGCGCGCGATAGCAGCTGCCGCCTCCAGCGAAACGCCAGCGGATGCGATGACGTGGACCTCGTTGCGGGTAAACCGAGGATCATCAGGCCGCGGCGCATCCGCTTCGTCTTTCTCGATGTGCGCCAGCACGGCGGCCGGCAATTCGATCTTATACAGTCGGATGAGGTCCAGCGCCTCAGTGCGTGTGCCGACGCCCGCGACTGTCGGGCCGGAGGCGACCAAGGCCGGATCGTCGCCCGGGATGTCCGAGACCACCAGCGACAACACCTTGGCAGGGTAGGCTGCGGCTGCCAGGCGTCCGCCCTTGATTGTCGACAGATGCTTGCGGATGACGTTCATTGCCGAGATCGGTGCGCCGGAGGCAAGCAGGGCTTTGTTGACGGCGATCTCATCGGCAAGCGTGAGGCCACCGGCGGGCGAGGGCAGCAAGGCAGAGCCGCCACCGGAGATCAGCGCGATCACCAGGTCGTCCGCGCTTAATCCATCGACGAGTTTCAGCAGGCGCTTCGAGGCGGTAAGGCCTGCCTCGTCGGGCACGGGATGCGCTGCCTCGATGATCTCGATATTGCGGCAGGGTGCAGCAAAGCCGTAGCGGGTCACCACCAGCCCTTCGAGCGGGCCATCCCAGCATTGCTCCAGCGCCGCGGCCATCTGCGCCGAACCTTTTCCGGCGCCGATGACGATCGTCCGTCCCTTGGGCTTTGCGGGCAGATGCGCGCGAATGCCGGTCATCGGGTCGGCGGCCTTGACCGCTGCGTTAAAGAGGGATGTCAAAAAGGCGCGGGGATCGGAAACGCTCATCGGTGCTGCTGCCTGCCTTGGACGAACTTGTAACTGTTTAGTGAGTAGACGCCGTCTGTGTGGAAGGCAAGTGATGTCGATTGTTTCCTCGCATGACAATCCCTATGTTTTCTCCATCGTATTTTGACGAACATAAATCAGGGAATTTAAGACATGGCCGAGCTGAAGGTGAAGACGAGACAGACAGGTGCGACCGCAACGGTCGGCCGGACGGGATTTCCGCATGTGACCTCGGTCACCGGCGGCGAGATCGATATCGTCACGTCGCCGTCGCAGCCGGGGTTCAATCCGCTCGACCTGCTTTATTCGTCCTTATCGGCATGCCTCGTGCTCAGCGCCCGCATGGCCGCGAGCAGCCTCGGCGTGTTGGACCAACTGACGGAAGTTACGGCCGTGGTTACCGGTGAGAAGGCGACGGAAGGCCTGTCGCGCGTCGAGAAGTTCAACATCGCCTTCACGATCAAGGGTGATTTCGGCGATGAAATCCGCAACGCCATTGCGCACGCCGCGGAAGACGAAATCTGCACGGTCAGCAACACGATCCGTGGCAATCCGGAGTTTTCGACGACGATATCGGGGTGATCCGAAAAGCCCCTCATCCGCCCTATCGGGCACCTTCTCCCCGTTTTGACGGGGAGAAGGGGATAGCGGCACCATCGCCGCCCCTCCTTTAGCGCTGAGTTAAATGATTGTACGGGGGTCGTTCCCTCTCCCCGCACGCGGGGAGAGCGTTAGGTGAGGGGCTCTCATTTCGAGGGAAAT
>JAGWJK010000890.1 GCA_028865845.1 Rhizobiaceae bacterium | reverse complement strand
GGATATGGAAATTGTGAATCGGGTCGCTACGCGCGGCCCGATTTTGTTTTGAGAGGCTGGATCGTGATGCGACGATCGGCACTTTAGATACGAAGCCCTCGGGCGAATCGATTCGGATGCGGATCAATTCCATGCATGCAGTTAACGATACCATATTCGCTCTTTCCAGCGGCGGTTTGCCAGCTGGTGTTGCGGTTGTTCGCATCAGCGGCCCAGCGTCTTTTGATGCGATAGCCAGTCTTGCCGGCCCCGTGCCTGTCGCACGCCAGGCGGCGCTGCGAACGATTCGGACTCGTAACGGTTTGAAGATCGATCAGGGCTTAGTGCTGGCTTTTCCCGCTCCCGCATCATTCACGGGAGAAGATTGCGTCGAGATTCACGTCCACGGCGGCAAGGCGGTGGTCACCACGCTTTTGCAGGAGCTTTCGACGTTCGAGGCATGTCGGCTTGCGGAGCACGGTGAGTTCTCTCGGCGCGCTTTGGAAAACGGCAAGATGGATTTGGTCGAGGTTGAGGGCCTAGCCGACCTGATCGCCGCTGAAACCGAAATGCAGCGCCGTCTTGCGGTGGAACATGCTGATGGTGGCCTGTCACGGCTTTACGATGGTTGGGCCGATCGCCTCACCCGAGCGCGGGCATTGATAGAAGCCGAGCTCGATTTCGCCGACGAGGATGATGTGCCGGGTTCCGTCTCGGATATGGTCTGGGCGGACATGAACGGGCTGCAGTCCGAAATCAGTGCGCATCTCGCTGATGCGGATTTTGGCGAGATCATCAGGGATGGTCTGAAAGTGGTGATCGCTGGCGCCCCCAATGCGGGGAAGTCTAGCTTGATGAACGTGCTCGCCCGTCGCGAAGTCGCAATCGTCACTGACATAGCCGGCACGACGAGAGACGTGCTGCACGTCGATCTGAACATAGAGGGATATGCCGTCAAGCTCTATGATACAGCCGGCCTTCGTGAGACGGACGAGGTCATCGAGCGCGAGGGAATTCGGCGGGCATTAAAGACGGCCGCGGATGCGGATATCATTCTCTCGTTGGCCGAGATCGGGACGGAAGCGCAGACGGAGTTTGCGGACTTCAGTGGTGAAGTCATTCGGATCGGCACGAAGCTGGATATTCATATGGTGCCGAATCTGGGGTATGACCTCTGCGTTTCATCCGCGACCGGCGCAGGACTAGCTGAACTGCACGAACGTTTAGTTCGAGATCTTCAGGCACGCTCCGCCTCTTTGTCGCTTGCGCTCCCCAGCAGGTTGCGTCACCGTACCTTGCTGAGTGACAGCCTGGAGGCTTTGTCTCGTGCTGTCGATGCCTTGACGAGTGGGCTCGATATTCGGGCGGAGTATTTGAGACAAGCGGCGCATAGCCTAGGCCGGATCACGGGAAGGGTCGACGTTGAGGATTTGCTCGATGTTATCTTCTCTGAGTTCTGCATCGGAAAGTGATTCACGTGAAACATGGCGATGAATGATCGCCGTCAAAACGTTTCACGTGAAACCTTCTTGACTCGTGGCCTTGATGTGCCAAACAGACGAAAAATTGAGGGCGTTAGGATGCTCGAAAATATATATGATGTGATTGTTGTGGGCGGCGGCCATGCCGGCAGCGAAGCCGCGGCCGCTGCCGCGAGGCTAGGCGCTAAAACGGCGCTCGTGACGCACAAACGCGACACGATCGGTGTCATGTCTTGCAATCCGGCGATCGGTGGCCTCGGCAAGGGTCACCTGGTCCGCGAGATCGATGCGCTCGATGGCCTGATGGGACGCGCGGCGGACGCTGCCGGTATTCAATTCCGGATGCTGAATCGCAAGAAGGGCCCAGCCGTTCGTGGCCCTCGAACCCAGGCCGATCGCAAGCTCTATCGCCTGGCAATGCAGGCAGAGATCGCGGCGATTTCAAATCTCGACGTCGTTGAGGGCGATGCCTTTGATCTTGAGATCAAGGATGGACGCGTCTCCGCCGTGATCCTGAAGGATGGCCGCAATCTATCCTGCGGCGCAGTTGTCCTGACGGCCGGGACTTTCCTGCGAGGCCTCATTCATATTGGTGACCGGAAAATTCCGGCGGGCCGAGTTGGCGAAGAGCCTTCTGTGGGGCTATCGGGGACATTGCATCGCTTTGGGCTGTCGCTCGGCAGGCTTAAGACGGGAACCCCTGCCCGATTGGATGGTTCGACGATTGATTGGGACGCTGTCGGCCGACAGGGTGCTGATGATGAGCCGATTCCCTTTTCGTTCATGACTGACAATATCGTCAATCGGCAGATCGAATGCGGAGTGACGCGGACGACGCCTGCGACGCATAAGATCATCGCCGACAATCTGTCGCGATCGGCGATGTATTCTGGTCAGATCGAAGGTATCGGGCCGCGTTATTGCCCGTCGATCGAAGACAAGATTATTAAGTTCGGAGAACGCGACGGCCACCAGATCTTCCTCGAGCCGGAAGGGTTGGATGATACGACGATCTATCCCAACGGTATCTCGACGTCCCTGCCTGAGGAGGTTCAGGATGCCTTTATTCGAACCATTCCGGGTCTGGAACGAGTTCGGATTATTCAGTGTGGTTATGCGATCGAATATGACCATGTCGATCCGCGCGAGCTGAAGCCATCGTTGGAAGTGATGAAGATCCCAGGCTTGTTTCTGGCCGGGCAGATTAACGGCACGACCGGGTATGAAGAGGCCGGCGCTCAGGGACTTGTTGCCGGCTTGAATGCGGCGCGACGTGCTGCTGGCGGCGATTCCATTCGATTGAGCCGCACGGAATCCTATATCGGCGTCATGATTGACGATTTGACGTCGCGCGGGGTGGCTGAACCTTATCGCATGTTCACTTCGCGTGCCGAATATCGGCTTTCGCTCCGCGCCGACAATGCGGATGTGCGGTTGACTC
>JAGWJK010000889.1 GCA_028865845.1 Rhizobiaceae bacterium | reverse complement strand
GTCGGCGATCCAGCCGCGGGCAAAGGAGCGAACGGCGGCCTTGGAGGCGTCGTAGACCGAGAAGGACGGAAAACCCTTCATCGAGGCGATCGAGCCGTTGAGGATGACCGACGAACCCTTGGACAGCAGCGGCAGCGCCTTCTGAACCGCAAAGAGCAGGCCACGGACGTTGGTATTGAACGTCTTGTCGAAATGATCCTCGGTGATTTCGCCGAAGGTGCCGAATTCATAGAAGCCGGCGTTGACGAAAAGCACGTCGATGTGGCCCGCTTTTTCCTTGACGGTGGAATAGATGCGGTCGATGTCGGCGAGGCTGGAAGCGTCGGCCTGGATGGCGGTGACGTTGCCGCCGATTTCGGCAACCGCCCTGTCCAGTTCGGACTGACGGCGGCCGGTAATGAAGACGTGCGCGCCTTCCTCGACGAAACGCTTCGCGGTGCCGAGTCCGATGCCGGCGCTACCGCCGGTGACAACCGCGATCTTGCCTTCGAGTTTCCTGCTCATGATGAAATCCCTTATTCCCAGCCCTTAGCGCCGTTCCCGGCGGCGGGCCTGCTGTTGATCACGGGAATGAAGATACGGGGTCCGGGCTCAGGCAGTAGCCGGCCGGGCAGACTAGGGTTTATTCCTGTCGGGAATGGGTAATCGCCGAAAATGCGCTTGACGCTGATGGCGCAGGGCAGCGTTCAGAGATCAAGCTTCGACGCGAGCGCCATCTGTTCCTCGACAAAATTGGCGAAGGCCCGGGCCTTGGCGCTGGCAACGCGTCCGGTTGGAAACACCGCCCAGAGGTCGATGGGCGGGATGGTCCAGTCCGTCAGCACCGCTCTTGCCTCGCCCGTCGCCAATTCGCGGGAAAACATCCATTCGGAGGTGACGGTGATCCCCATGCCGGCAAGGATGGCGGCGCGGATGCCTTCGCCCGCGGACACGCGCAGACGGCCCTTCATGGTAACGGTGGTTTCCGTGTCCCCCTTGCGAAACTTCCAGACATCACGGCCCGCACCCTTGGCGTAGACGACGGCCTCGTGGGCGGCGAGCGCTTCGGGGGAGGCCGGAATGCCCGCATGCTTGAAATAGGAGGGAGCGCCGATCACCAGCCGCCGCGCCTGGGCAAGCTTGCGCGCGGTCAGCGTGGAATCGGCGAGATCGCCCATGCGCAGTGAAATATCAATACCCTCCTCGATCAGGTCGATCTTCTCGTCATCGAGGATGACTTCCATCTCGAGCTCCGGATGGGCACTGAGAAACGCCGGCAGATGCGGGACGATATGCAGGCTGGCGAAGGTGACGGCGGCACTGACCCTCAGCCGACCCGAGAGGCTGGCCGCGGCGCCGCGTGCGGCAAGATCGGCTTCATCGGCCTCGTCGATTGCCCGCTTGGCGCGCTCGTAGAAGCTCTGGCCGGATTCGGTCGGCGTCAGGCCGCGCGTCGAGCGCAAAAGCAGTTTGACGCCCAGCCGTTCCTCAAGCTGCGCCACCGTTTTCGAGATCGCGGGCTGGCCGATGCGCATCTGCCGCGCGGTTTCCGAGAACGAGCCGGTTTCCACCACCCGCACGAAGGTTTCCATCGCCGCCAGCCTGTCCATGCCTTGCCCTCGCTTCATGCTTTTCAGGAATGAGACATATCACTGCAAGCCGCCTTCCGACAACGCGGCGAGACGGGCAGAAGGAGCCCATGTTTTCAGCCCAGGAGAGGTAGCTTACATGTTGGAACTCTATGCTTTCGCCACGCCGAACAGCGTGAAAGCCGTCATCGCACTTGAAGAACTCGGCCTTGCCTATACGCTCAAGCCCATCAACGTTCGCAAGGGTGAACAGAAGGATCCGGTGTTTCTGGCGCTCAATCCCAACAGCAAGGTGCCGGTTCTAGTAGACAGCGATGAGCCCGACGGAAAGCCGCTGATCCTGTCGGAATCCGCTGCCATTCTCATCTACCTCGCCGAAAAGACCGGCATGATGTTGCCGACAGCCGGCGCCGCGCGGGCGCGCGTCTTCGAGCAACTGTTCTTTCACGCTTCGGGCCTTGCCCCGGCCCTTGGTCAGGCCGGCTTCTTCAAGCGCAATGAAGAAAAGCTTCCGCTGGCGATCAATCGCTTCGATACGGAGGCGCGTCGCATCCTTTCGGTGCTTAACGGCGTGCTAGCAAGCTCGACCTATGTTGCCGGCGAGGTGCCGACCATTGCGGATATCGCCCATTTCGGCTGGCTCTGGCGCCGGGAATTCGCCGGCATCGATTTTGAGGAAACGCCTCATGTCGCCCGCTGGTACGAGACGATGGAGCAGCGGCCGGCGGTCGTGCGCGCCATTGCGCGGCTCAATAGCCTCGTCGCGTAAGTCTGGCGAGGCCGACTGCTATCCAATCGCTTCGGCGTCGGGCTGCAGGGCATCGCGGTAGCGTTTCGGGGCGACACCCGTCACCCGCTTGAAGGCGTTGCTGAAGGCGCTTTCCGAGCCATAGCCGAGCGTGCCGGCAAGAACCGAAACGGGCGTTTTCTGTTCGCGCAGCGCCCGCTCGGCAAGCCGCATGCGCCATTCTGTCAGATAGGCGAGTGGCGCTATGCCGGCGACTTTCTTGAAATGCAGCGCAAAGGTCGTACGCGACATGGCGGCCGATTTCGCCAGTTCCTCCAGCTGCCAGGCGCGGCCGGGATCGGCGTGCATCAGCCGCAGCGCCGGAGCCAGCCTGGCATCGCTGACGGCGCGCAGCCAACTCGCCGCGAGCGGCTCCGATGATGCGAGATGAATCCGCAGAATCTGGATGAACATCAGATGCGCGAGCTGCGACGAGGCGAGATCGGTGCCCGGCTGCATCGCCGCCTGTTCCCGCACCAGTTCACCGAGAAGCCAGCGCAGGACGGTCGCTTGCGGCGATGCGGATTTCACGTGAATCAATGGCGGC
>JAGWJK010000888.1 GCA_028865845.1 Rhizobiaceae bacterium | reverse complement strand
TGGCCGATCTCGAGCTGAATTTCGATATCAAGCTGTTCGAGCGCAAGCCCAACGGCATGTTCCTGACCGCCGCCGGTTCGGCATTGCTTCATCACGCCCGGCTGATCATGCGCAATGTCGGCGAACTCGAAGCCGAGTTGCAGGATTTTTCCGCCGGCGTGCGCGGCACGATCCGCGTCCAGGCAAACGCGACTGCCATGGCGCGCTATCTCCCCGAAGACCTGAAGAGTTTTCTTCACCTTTACCCGGAGGTTCGTGTCGAACTTGATGAGAGCACGACGCCTGAGACGCTGCGGGCGATCGCCGATAACGCAGCCGATATCGGCATTTACGGCGACGTCATCGTCCCGGCCGACCTTACCTCGCTCGTCTACCGCGCCGATCGGCTCGCACTGCTGGTTCCCCTCGATCATCCGCTGGCAGAGAGGGACTGCGTCACCTTCGCGGATACAGTCGCCTACGACTATATCGGCGCCCCGAAAGGAAGTTCCATCGATACCGCGCTGACGCGAGCGTCCACCGACATCGGGGTTTCGCTGCGCATGAGCACCAGAACCTCCGGTTTCGACGCGATCAGCCGGATGGTCGCCGCCGGCCTCGGGATCGCCGTGGTGCCGGACAGCGTTGCAACGAGCTACGTCGAGTCGCTGCAGGTAAAGGTACTGAAGCTCAACGAGCGTTGGGCCGAGCGGCGCCTGATGGTCTGCGTTCGCAGTATCGATGCGCTCACGCCCGCTGCCGCGGCGTTTCTCGCGCATCTGAACTGCACCTGAATTGTATCATGTCGGCGGCGACCAGGAGTAATCGCCGCCGCTCACGACTTACTTCCGCTCGACGGTTCTCCAGAAGCCGCATTGATGCTCGCTGGCAAAGTTGTTCACGCTGCGGGACTGGGGTTTGTTGAGGGATTGGACGGGACCAGCCTTGTCCTCTTCAAATTGCGGCCAGGCAGGCACGGCCTTGCCACTCGGATTGCCGGTGCGGGCAAAATTCGCCCAATAGGCTCGCATCTGCCTGCCGAGCGCTTTCTGGGCATCGGTCATATCGGGCGTGCCTTTGAGCGTGATGCTGCTCAGGTCGAAGAGATACTGCAGTTCGCTGAAATGGCCTGCCCGATAGGGAAAGCTGATCGGCGGTGCGACGATCGAACGTGCATCCGTATCGGCCATTTCATATTCGAAGGTCGGTGAGTATTTCGCCATGATCCTGTTGGTTTCATAGGCCGGGCAAGCAATGACGCCGTCAGTGATCACCTGTGCCGCCGCAAGGCCCGGAACCTTGTATTTCGATGGGTCATAGGTCTTCGCGATGGCGGGAATGGCGGCGTCGGTGAAGCCGACGCGCGGAATGAACGATCCGATCCCCTGCAACGCCTTTTCATAATCCTTGGCCGCGAGAGGCGCGCCGGAAAGATCGAACATGAAGGCCGCAATCAGGTTGCCTTCATCGTGATTGGTGCCGTTGATGACGGGCACGCGGTTGTATTGCCCCGCCTTCAGTGCGTCGTTGATCGGACCCGTCAGCAGCTTTCCGTCGATGATCGTGGCGATCGGTGTCGCTTCTGCCGAGACGAGCGCATCGACCGGGGCTTTCCGCAGGCAATCGGCCGCCGCGGGGGTGGCGTCGTCCGGGCAGCCGACCTTCTTTGCGAGAGCCTTGCCCTGATCTTCGGCTGTCTGCAGCGTTTCATCGGCCGGCGCACCGCTTTCGATGATGGCCTTCTGGAACAAGCCGGCCGCCATCGGCGAGACGATGTGGGTGTAGATCGCAATCGCTCCCGCCGATTCCCCGAAAACGGTCACGTTGTCGGGATTGCCGCCGAAGGCGGCAATGTTATCCCGCACCCAACGCAGCGATTGCTGTTGATCGAGCAGGCCGTAATTGGCGACGACATGATCTTCGGCGTCGAGTGCCGGATGAGCAAAAAAACCCAAAGCGCCGAGACGATAGTTGACGGTCACGACGATGACATCGTTTTCTTTGGCCAGATCATCGGCGTCATAAACGTCGCCGGAGCCACCGGTGAAGCCGCCGCCATGGAAGAACACCATGACCGGTTTTCGCTGCCAGAATTTCATGCCGGAGCCATCCGCGGGAACGGTGACATTGAGGAAAAGGCAGTCTTCGTTGGAGGAGGGCGTACCCCAGGGACTTTTGCCTTGCGGGCACCCGGCACCGGCTTTGGTCGCATCGACCGCGCCGCTTGTAAGTGTGGCCGGCACAGGTGCTCTCCATCTGAGATCGCCGGTCGGCGCCTGCGCGTAACGGATGCCTAGAAATCTCGCGAGCCCCGATGTGGATATGCCAGCGAGCGTTTCTGGGCCGATGGTGACTTGCGCCGCAGTATCGGCAAAAGCGGTCGGCGCGGAAAGAAGCGTCATGACCGTTGCAGCAGACACGAGCAATCGTTTGGCGCCGCGAAGCGGCGTCATCAAAATGTTCATTGATTTCCTCCCAGATCACGGACGCCCGAAAGATCGGACACCACGTTGCAATCGCCGCGGCTCTATCTCGGCGTTTCCCAGGCACAGATTAAGCGCGAAGCGATTCCGGGGCCATTTCCAAATCAAGAATGGTCCTGCGTGGAAGGCGAAGGCTTAAGCGAGAAGCGTTTCACGACGGGCTAGTTTTGTTTCTGCGTCAGCAGCGGAAAGACGAACGAGAAGAAATCGTCGAGCGGTTCGCGGCTGGCAGCGATCTTCATGCGGACGATTGCGCCTTCCCAGCTATTGATCAGAAAACGAGCCGTCGGGACGGCGTCGAGGCTGGCTTGAATGCTGCCATCGGCCTGGCCTGCCCGAATGGCTGTTGCGACAAGTTCGGTCCAGTTCGCGAGCGATACTGCCAGCGCCTCGCGAATTTTCGGCATGGTATCCGACGTTTCGGCCGCAAAGTTGCCGATCA
>JAGWJK010000887.1 GCA_028865845.1 Rhizobiaceae bacterium | reverse complement strand
CACGGCCGTGCCGCCGCGGTGACCATCACCCAGGCAACGGAAATCGGCACGGTCTATTCGCTCGCTGAAATCGATGCCATTTCCGCCATTGCCAAGGCGAACGGCCTGCCGCTGCACATGGACGGCGCTCGTTTCGCCAATGCCCTGGTCGCGCTCGATGCAAGCCCGGCCGAAATGACGTGGAAACGCGGCATCGACATTCTTTCCTTCGGCGGCACCAAGAACGGCTGCTGGTGCGCGGAGGCCATCGTCTTCTTCAATCCGGAACAGGCAAAGGAGATGCACTTCATCCGCAAGCGCGCGGCACAGCTGTTCTCCAAGTCACGCTTCATCGCCGCTCAGTTCGACGGCTATTTCGAAGGCGGCCTCTGGCTCGATCTCGCCCGGCATTCCAACCGCATGGCCGATCGCTTGCGCGCCGGCATCGAAGCTGCACCGCTGGCACGCCTTGCCTGGCCGACGGCCTCGAACGAGGTCTTCGCGATCATCCCAAAGTCCGCCGGCAAGACGGCCGAGGTCAAGGGCGCGAAATTCTACGAATGGCCGATCCCGGAATCGCAGCCCGATCTGGTGACCGAAAACGAAAGCCTCATTCGTCTCGTCACCAGCTTTGCGACGACCGAAGACGATGTCTCCGGCTTCCTCGCCTGCCTCTCGGCCTGATCGCCCGAGAAGGGCAATGCTAGAACAACGCCCGGTATTCCATCGCGGATACCGGGCGCTCGCTTCTGGGAAGCGTCAATTTTCGTGATTGAACAGCGCGGAATGATAGATGTTCGGGACAGGCGCACCCGGAACGTGACGGACGACGACCGTCATAGCGACAACACAAGCCACCAACCCGGAAATGAAGAGGGCTCCGCAAGCCTTTGAACTCATCCGCTCTTATCCAGTTCGATTCTACCCCAAACCATAGGGGCGAAAACTGACACGAACCTGAACAGGCGAGTTTTGCATGCCGGACACGCAAGGGGTGAATTCACGCGGTTGCACGCGTGAGCATACCAAGACCCCGGCGATCTCTGACATCTGCACCAAGACGGACAGCAGTGCGGTCGCTATCAGGCGGACAAAAGCCCCCTCACCTTCGCCAGGATATCCTCGGACAGGGCGCTGACGAGCAACTGATCGGCGCCCTTGCGCGGCACTAGCACAAATTCCACATCCTCCAATGCCGGCAGCCATCCCGGCTCGATTTCGGTCAGACCTGTCGGCGCCATGCTGCGCGGCTGCACGAGAACGCCCATGCCGGCGCGGGCAGCGGCCGTCAGCCCACTAAGGCTGCCGCAAGTGCAGACGATGCGCCACGGAACCTGCTGCCGGCGCAGCGCTTCCAGCGCCACTGCGCGCGTGACGCTCGGGGCCGGAAAGGCAATCAACGGCAGCGGGGCATCGAGCGAGCGGATGCGTTCCGGATCGCGCGCCAGCCAGACGAGCGGCTCGCGATAGACCAGCTTTCCACGCGTATCGCCAAGACGACGTTTGGCCAGCACAAGATCGAGCTCGCCGTCATCCTGCATCTCATAGAGCGTGCCGCTGAGCGCGACCGTCAATTCGAGATCGACGGAAGGATGCGAACGAACGAACTCCTCCAGCACGTCCGGCAACTGGCTGGTGACGAAATCCTCCGAGACACCGAGCCGAAGACTGCCGCGCAGGCTGTTGCCGGCGAAAAGCTGATGCACCTCCCCCTCAATCCAGAGCATCTGCCTGGCATGACCCAGCAGCGCCTCGCCGTCGCCGGTCAACACCACGCGATGGGTATCGCGCGCCAGAAGCTTGCGACCGAGTTCGGTTTCCAGCCGTTGGATATGCTGGCTGACCGTCGATTGACCCAGACCAAGGCGTTCGGCTGCAAGCGTGAAACTGCCCATCTGCTCGACGGCAACGAAACTGCGCAACTGCGTGAGATCAAGCATGGCGCTCATCCTAAATCGCGATAACTGTTATTCCTTGCATCGTGGATCACGATAGGTCTATGTGCAAGATCCAATATCAACTGCTTTGAATTGCGAATGGGGTAGGCACGATGCGCCGCTTTCTTCCAGATACCTTCACCATGCTGCTGGTGCTGACGGTGATCACGGCTTCCTTCTTTCCCGTACAGGGAAGCAGCGCCCACTACTTCAGTATTGCCACCAATTTCGCCATCGGCCTGCTGTTCTTCCTGCACGGCGCCCGCCTGTCGCGCGATGTCGTCATCGCCGGCCTGCTGCACTGGCGGCTGCATGTCGTCATTTTGCTGACGACCTTCGGCGTCTTCCCGCTGCTGGTGCTCGCCATGGGCCATATTGTCCCGGATAGCATCCTGCCGGTATCTCTTTATACGGGCATGCTGTTTCTGAGCGTCCTGCCGTCCACCGTGCAGTCGTCGATCGCCTTCACCTCGATCGCCGGCGGCAACGTGCCGGCAGCGATCTGCGCAGCCTCAGCTTCCAACATCTTCGGCATGTTCCTGACGCCGCTGCTCGTCGGTGTCCTCTTCTCGGTCGGTGGCCATGGCGGCTTTTCCTGGGACGTGCTGGAGCAGATCATGCTGCAGCTGCTCGCTCCCTTCATCGCCGGCCAATTGCTGCAGCCCTGGATCGGCAACTGGATACGCTCGAAGAAGAAAATCCTGATGCCGGTCGACCGCGGCTCGATCCTTATGGTCGTCTACTCCGCCTTCAGCGAGGCGGTCGTCGAAGGGCTCTGGCTTCCCTTCTCGGTGGTCGATATCGTCACCGTCATCATCGCCAACATGGTGCTTCTCGCCATGGTGCTCTGCATCACCATGTTCGGCAGCCGGGCGCTCGGTTTCTCCAAGCCGGATGAGATCACCATCACCTTCTGCGGCTCGAAGAAGTCGCTCGCCAGCGGCGTACCGATGGCCAACGTCATCTTCGCCGGCCAGGGCATCGGCGCCAT
>JAGWJK010000886.1 GCA_028865845.1 Rhizobiaceae bacterium | reverse complement strand
TCTCCACCTATGCCCAGCTGCTGAATTCTGCGAATTTCGATATCATCGTCCGCACCGTCGTCATGGCGGCGCTGGTCACGATCGCCTCGTCCTTCGTCGCCTTTCCCATCGCCTATTACGCCGCCCGCTATGCCAAGGGAAAATGGAAGGCGCTGTTCTACCTCGGCGTCATGCTGCCGCTGTGGTCGAGCTATCTCGTCAAGGTCTATGCCTGGAAGCTGATCCTCGCCAAGGAAGGCATTCTGACCTGGTTGTTCGACAAGCTCTATCTCGGCTGGCTGCTCGACGGCGTGCTCAGCCTTCCGATCGTCGGCGGCAATTCGCTGTCGGTGAGCTACCTCGGCACCTTCGTCGTCTTCGTCTATATCTGGCTGCCGTACATGATCCTTCCGACGCAGGCGGCACTGGAACGCGTGCCCGCCAACCTGCTGGAAGCGTCGTCGGACCTCGGCGCGACGCCGAACCAGACCTTCCGCACCGTGCTTTTGCCGCTCGCTTTGCCAGGCGTCGTCGCCGGCTCGATCTTCACCTTCTCGCTGACATTAGGCGATTACATCATCCCGCAGATCATCGGCTCCTCGCGCCTTTTCATCGGCCAGGCCGTCTACACACAGCAGGGCACCGCCGGCAACGTACCCTTGGCCGCCGCATTCTCGGTCGTGCCGATCGTCATTATGGGCATCTATCTCTGGATCGCCAAGAAACAGGGAGCTTTCGATGCGCTCTGATCGTGGCCAACGCGCCTCCCTTCCCTTGAAGATCGCCGCCGCAGGCGGCCTGCTTTTCCTGCATCTGCCGATCCTTCTGATCTTCGTCTACGCCTTCACGACCGAGGAGAAGAGTTATCAGTGGCCGCCGCCGGGCTTTACGCTGCAATGGTTCGGGATTGCCTGGAACCGGCCTGACGTCTGGTCGTCGCTGGCGTTGTCGGTCCAGGTCGCGACGATCGCCACCGCAATCGCTCTGATCCTCGGCACGCTCTGTGCTGCAGCCGTCAGCCAGACGAAATTCTTCGGCCGCGAGGCGATCTCGCTGCTGGTCATCCTGCCGATCGCCCTTCCCGGCATCATAACCGGCATTGCTCTGCGCTCGGCCTTCAGCCTATTCGACATCCCGTTTTCGGTCTGGACCATCGTTCTCGGCCACGCCACCTTCTGCGTGGTCGTCGTTTACAACAATGCCGTCGCCCGCTTCCGCCGCACCTCCGGCTCGCTGATCGAAGCGTCGATGGATCTCGGCGCCGACGGCTTCCAGACCTTCCGCCATGTCGTACTGCCGAACATCGGCACGGCGCTGCTCGCCGGCGGCATGCTCGCCTTCGCGCTTTCTTTCGATGAGGTCATCGTCACCACTTTCACCGGCGGCCAGCAGATGACATTGCCGATCTGGATGCTCGAGGAATTGATTCGCCCGCGCCAGCGGCCTGTCACCAACGTTGTCGCCATGGTCGTGGTGCTCGTCACCTTCCTGCCAATCCTGGCTGCCTACTATCTTACCCGCGACGGCGACCAGATCGCCGGCGGCGGCAAATAAAGGGGGAATATCATGGACAATCAAATGCTGATCGGCTCGCGTTTCGAAGCCGGCACCGAGACGGAAGAGCATGTGCTCAACCCGAAGACCGGCGAAACCGTGCTCGACCTGCCGGAGGCATCCCTCGGCCAGATCGACGCTGCCGTCGATGCCGCCGAAACCGCCTTCAAGAGCTGGGCGCAGACGACGCCCGGCCAGCGCTCCGCCTATCTCCTCAAGATCGCCGATGCCATCGAGCGCGACGCTGAGGGTTTTGCGGCGCTCGAAGCCCTGAACTGCGGCAAGCCGATCAACGCGGTACTCAATGACGAAATCCCCGCGATCGTTGACTGCTATCGCTTCTTCGCCGGCGCGGTGCGCAATCTGCACGGCCCGGTCGCGGGAGAATATCTGCCCGGCCACACGTCGATGATCCGCCGTGACCCGATCGGCATCGTCGGCTCGATCGCGCCGTGGAACTACCCGCTGATGATGATGGCCTGGAAACTGGCCCCCGCGATTGCCGGCGGCAACACGGTCGTCTTCAAGCCGTCGGAACAGACGCCGCTGACGGCATTGAAAATGGCGAAGCTGCTGGCCGATATCCTGCCGGAAGGTGTCGTCAACGTCATCCTCGGTCGCGGCGAAAGCGTCGGCAACGCGCTGATCAACCATCCGAAGATCAGCATGGTCTCCATCACCGGCGATGTCGCGACCGGAAAGAAGGTGCTGCAGGCCGCCGCCAAGACGGTCAAGCGCACGCATCTCGAACTCGGCGGCAAGGCGCCGGTCATCGTCTTCGACGATGCCAATATCGACGCCGTCGTCGCCGGCATCCGGACTTTCGGCTATTACAATGCCGGTCAGGACTGCACCGCCGCCTGCCGCATCTATGCCGACGCCAAGGTCTACGACAAATTCGTCGCCGACCTGACGAGCGCCGTCTCAACCATCAAATTCACCCAGGCCGACGACACCGAAAACGAAATCGGGCCTTTGATCTCCAAGCGCCAGCGCGACCGGGTCGAAAGCTTCGTCACCCGCGCGGCCGAACACAAGCACATCGAGATCACCACCGGCGGCAAGACTGTCGGCGACAAGGGTTTCTTCTACGCCCCGACCGTGGTTGCCGGTGCGACGCAGGATGACGAGATTGTCCGCCGCGAAGTCTTCGGCCCCGTCGTCTCCGTCACGCGCTTCAGCGACGTCGACGATGCCGTCACCTGGGCCAACGACAGCGACTACGGCCTCGCCTCCTCCGTGTGGACCAAGGATATTAGCCGCGGCATGCAGACGGCAGCCCGCCTGCAATATGGCTGCACCTGGATCAACACCCACTTCATGCTCGTCAACGAAATGCCCCATGGCGGCCTGAAGCAATCGGGCTACGGCAAGGACAT
>JAGWJK010000885.1 GCA_028865845.1 Rhizobiaceae bacterium | reverse complement strand
TCTTCTGAAATATGTCATCGGCCGGGCGCGGCCGCCGCTTTACGAGCAATACGGCATCTTCGCTTTCAAGCCGTTCAACGGCGACTTCCTGTTCGAAAGCTTTCCTTCAGCGCATTCGGCCAATGTCGGCGCGTTTTTCGTCGCGCTGGCGCTGGTTTTCCCGCGTCTGCGGCTGCTGTTTATCAGTCTCGGGATCTGGCTCGGCGTCACGCGCGTCATCATCGGCGTGCATTATCCGAGCGACGTCACAGCCGGCTTGGCGCTCGGCGCCTGGATCGCCTTCGCCATAGCCATCATCTTTTCCCGTTTCGGCCTGGTCTTCTCCGCAGGGCCGACCGGCTGGCCTATTCCGCGCCGCAATCCTTACTTCCACCGGCCTGTGAACTGTCTCAAATCTGTAAAAAAACTGTAGCAGGAGCCTGTTACCGATCATCCACCGGATAGTGGCAAAGCCGGGAATGGATGGTGGACATGCAGGCGATCTTGACGTCTCTCGACAGGCGGTGGCGGCGAAACAGAAATGGCTTTGCGCCTTTGCAATGGAAGATCTGTCTGTTCTTGACTGCCAATGTCGTGCTGCTCGCAGCATTGCTGTTCGATTGGCCTGTGGGCGCCAATATCAAGAACGTGGCGCCGCCGATCCACTTCTTCGGCAAGCTGCTCACCAATTTCGGCGAATCCGGCTGGATCATCCTGGTCAGCGCTTTCCTGTTCTTTGAAGGCTGGGCCGGCAGCAGGCTGCTGCAATCGCCGCGCCGGCGCTGCGAAGCCCTGCGTATCTGTCAGATCGGCGGCTACCTGCTGACGACGATCGCGCTGTCGGGTCTGCTCGCCAATCTGCTGAAACGCGCCATCGGCCGCGCTCGCCCCATGCATTTTTCCGACTGGGGCCCCTTCGGCTTTTCGCCGTTCAACGGCCATTCCGCCTTCGAAAGTTTCCCCTCCGGCCATGCGACCACGATCGGCGCCTTCTTCGTGGCGCTCGCCTTCCTGTTTCCGCGCTATCGCTACATCTTCGTCGCCTGCGCGCTCTGGCTCGCCACCACGCGCGTCATGATCGGCGCGCATTACCCGAGCGACGTCATCGCCGGTCTTGCGCTGGGCGGCTGGTTCTCCTTCATGGTGGCGGTGGTCTATTCCCGCTACGGCCTGCTCTTCCGCATTAATGAGACCGGTTGGCCGATGCCGAGGCTGCCGCTATTGCGGAACAGATAAAGCGGTTTCGAAACCTTCTTATCGGCGCTTAAGTTTGCCGCACTTCGGCATAAATCCAACGATACGGCGTCAGCTCTTGCCCTGGCTTGATCAACGCAGCGACTAAACCTGCTGGCCGCCGACCCATGTGGTCGCAAGATTCGGTCTCGACGCCGTGTAGATGATCTTCTGCAGAACACCCTCGCCCTTATCCCTGTCCTGGAAGAGGCGGATCGTTCCTTTCTCCGCCTCCGTGTCGACGACAACCGCATCGAACTGATAGCCCGGTGTAAACTGCCCGACCGGCAGATCGAGCGCGATGCCGCCGCCGGTGGTGGCGATGTAGAAGGCGTCGCGAAAATCGATCTGCGCCGACCCGAAAGTCGAACGCGCCGCGGCGGGCAAATTGGGATCAACGCCGCTTTGCAGCATGCGTGATACCAAAATCGCGCCGCGGCTGTTTTCCAGCATCGAAGCGCTCGGCCCGCCGGAAATATCCGTGCCCAGCCCGACATGCAGGCCCTTTTCCAGGGCCGCGCGCAACGGAAAGACGGCATTGGCAAAATAGGCATTCGAGAGCGGGCAATGCGCGACGGCGGCCTGGCGCGTCCAGACCGTTTCCATATCCCTTTCGGTCAAGAAATTGGCATGTGCCAGCACTGTGCGGCGGCCGAGCAGGCCGAAACGATCCAGGCTTTCGGTATCGGTCATGCCATGCCGGGCAAGAACATAACCATGCGCCCAGTCACTTTCCGAGCAATGGGTCTGCACGTGACAGCCGCATTCCCTGGCAACTGCCCCGAGCCCCTCCAGCGTCGCGTCGGTGCAGGACGGGATGAAACGCGGCGTGACGACAGGCAGAACCCGTCCGTCGCCATTATCAGGATGACCCCTGACATAATCGATCAAGGCGCGCGTGCCCTCGAGCGCTGCCTGCGGCGAGGCATCGCGATAATAATCCGGGCACTCGTCGGCATTGTCCATCGCCACCTTGCCGATCAGGGCGCGCTGGCCCTTTTCCAGGCAGGTATCGACGAGCACCCGCGTCGCTTCCTGATGGATGGTGGCGAAATAAAGCGCCGTCGTCGTGCCGTTGGCGAGCAGATCGTCCACCAGCAAACCGTAGACCCGCCGGGCAAAAGCCACGTCCTCGTATTTAGCCTCCAGCGGGAAGGTGTATTTTTGCAGCCAGACCTCAAGCGGGACGTCGAGGGCATCGCCGAGCTGCGGATATTGCGGCGCATGGACATGCAGATCGACAAATCCCGGCAGCAGGTAGGAGCCGGGCGGAAGCGTCACCAGCTCACCGGACATGTCGCGCGTATAGCGGATGGTGCGATAGTTCGGATCGCCGTGGCGGTGGATCGCGGTGATCACCCCGCTGCCGTCGATCTCGATCAGGACGTCATCGAGCACATCGATTGTGCCGCGCCGCGGCGTATGGAATCCCGACGCGCAGAGCGTCTTGCCACGCAGATCCATGGCCTATCCTCGTTCAGGCCGCCATTGCTGTCGTGCCGTAGGTAATGCCCTTTTCCTTCAGCCAGCGGCGATAGGCAATCGAGGTAGCATCGGCGCGCGTCGGAATTTCGGCGCGAGCTTCCATTGGCAGGAGAACGGGACGCTGGTTTTCCAGGATGATCCGGTCCTGCAGGAAGATCAACTGCTGAAAATGCACGAGTTCCGTCGTCGTCGAGACGTCGTCGATCAGGAACATCA
>JAGWJK010000884.1 GCA_028865845.1 Rhizobiaceae bacterium | reverse complement strand
CAGCCGGCACCGCGCATCGCGACGGCGCCGATAAAATAAAGGAACAGATGATAGAGCAGCAGCACGCCCGGAAAGGGCTGACCCGTGGCGACGATGGCGTTGGCGGCAAGCGACGCGGACCAGAAGCACGGCCACATCAAAAGCTGCCAGCCGATCGGCCTGTCCCAACGCGCAAGCTGCGCATAGGGCCATAGCGCCGGGGGCAGAACCCGATAGACCCAGTTGCCGGAAGGCGCGTCGGCGACGCGCCCGTTCATGTCGCCTGTCTGTTGCATGGGCAACAAGTAGGTATATATCGCGCCCGCGGTCAAGCGGTGGGGCCGCAGCCCCACGCTTTTCTCAGTTCAGCGTGAAATTGAATTTGTAGCTGGCCGAAACACCGACGAGCAGCTGATTGCGGTCGCCACGCTCCCGCACCAGGCTGCTGTTAGCCGCAGGTTCGGTCAGGCGCGAATATTCGACGAAGGTGCTCGTGGTCCAGTTCGGTGTCGCCTGCCAGGTCAACGCGCCGCCAACACCGATCGACTTCAGGCCGCCGCCCGGATTGTAACGACTGAGACCGGAAGCAGCCGATTCCTTCGCGTTGACGCCGTAATAGGTGTCGAAATAGTCGACCGAGGCGAGCGTCGCGCGCGGACCGGCCGACAGGCGCAGGCCGGGAGCGATGTCGGTAAAGGCGTCGACGGCCGCATCGGCAACGATGCCGCTATGCGAGCGGATGCCCTGGCGCAATTCGACACGGGCGCGCAGCCAGTCGGTCGGATAGGCTTCGACGAAGCCGCCGGCTTCAGCGCCCCACTTGACCTTCTTCAGGCCCTTCAACTCGTGGCCGTCGCTGGAATCCCGGCTCGGAACGAATTTTCCGACGATACCGGCACGAAACATGTCGTTTTCGATCAGCGCGAAGGACGGATTGTCGTTGCGTGAGGTGAAGCGCGGCCCAGGCCCTTGCTTGCCCACCGAAATCAGCGGCGTCCATTGCAGCTTGTTGTGGGCGCTGCCGTCGAATTTGGGCGCTGAGAAACCTGCAGCGCCGAGAGTGAGATACCAGTTGCCCGACCAGAAATACTGGCCATCGCCAGCAAGGGCAACGCCCGTCGAGGCGGCAAAAAAGCCGAGGGCGAAGAACAGTCGCGATTTCGCTAACACAATTAACTCCATGATACGCAATACAAAAGGGCCAGACCGCCCGGAAGAGTTGGCTCAAATTATCCAGATCGCGTTACCGTTCTCTTAACCAAGACGAGGTCGGTAAATGTAACCTATGAGAAATTTAATAATTTAAAATTCTCCTTTACCGTGCGCCAATCTGACGCGGTGATTTAATCGTGGGAAAGTTTACTCAATCACCGGTGTCATCGACGGAAGATCGATGATTGTCAGCACGCGAGTGCGAAAGAGGAACAATGAAATCCCTGTCTTTAATGTCAGTAGCTGCGTTTATCGGCGTTGGCATGGCCTTGTCCGGCTGCGTCGGCACGCCAATCAGCGGCGCCAAACAACAACAATTTTCTCCCAGAGTTGTCTCGGGTAAGAAAACGAAAATAACGGGAGCTTCGCTGGTCAAGCAGGATTGCACCTTCGCAAGCTACCCTTACACAGGCATCGTCACGCAGCCAAATCATGGCAAAATCGATATCGAACACGGGCCGGTTGCTTCAAAATTCCCCAAGGACAGCCCGGCCTATATCTGTAGCGGCAAACCGGTACAGGGGAACATAATCTATTATACGTCCAACCCTGGCTTCACCGGCACCGACCAATTCACAACACGCCTTACAGGATTGAACACTGACGGAACGGTTCAAGACGCCACATTCGTCGTTCACGTCAGCAAATAATGGGTAGCGGGTCTTTCCTTGGCGAGAGCCGACGGAATTGCTGATCGCACCGCATCAAAATAGAACGCCGGCCCCATCGAGGATGGGACCGGCGCAATAGCTTGAAACGTCAGGAAACTCAGAACGTCACTTTCTCCAGCGGTGCGCGCACCGCTTCGAATTCCTTCAGCTTTGCTTCCCGCTCCGCGATATAGTTGCGGTTGTCGGGAACGGCGAACTGGTTCTTCGAAATCTGGATCTGCATGATGAACAGCTCGTCCCAGCGGAAGCCCATTTCCGAGCCGGCCAGATAGAACTCCCACATGCGGAAGAACTTCTCGTCGTAAAGCGCCACAGCCTCGGCCTTGCGCGCCACGAAACGGTTGCGCCAGTGGCGCAACGTATGAGCGTAATGCATCGGCAGGATTTCGATGTCCTTGACAAGAAGCCCGGCCTTTTCCAGCGGTGGCGTCGTCTCGCCGACCGATGGGATATAGCCGCCCGGGAAGATGTACTTCTCGATGAAGGCATTCGTCGCAAAGCTCGGCTTCGGACGGGCGATGGAATGCAGCACCATCACGCCGTTGTCGTCGAGCAGATCGTAAACCTTCTTGAAGAACTTGTTGTAATCGCCGATGCCGACATGCTCGAACATGCCGACCGAGACGATACGGTCGAACTTCTTACCGGTCATGTACCGATAATCCTGCAGCTCGAAGCGGACGCGGTCGGAAAGTCCGCGCTTGGCGGCGCGATTGCGCGATACCTTCAGCTGCTCTTCGCTGAGCGTGATGCCGGTGAAATCGAGGCCGGGATTGGCTTCGGCAAGGTACATGCCCATGCCGCCCCAACCGGAGCCGATTTCAAGCACGCGCTGGCCCGGCTCGACCAGGAGCTTTGCAGCGATATGGCGCTTCTTGGCGACCTGCGCCTCGTCCAGGCTGATGCCCGGCGGCACGAAGTAGGCACAGGAATATTGCCAGTCCTCGTCGAGGAAGAGGTCGAAGAGCTTGGCCGACAGATCGTAGTGATGCGCAACATTGTATTTGTTGCGGTTGATCGGCGAACGGCTTTTGATCTGCTGCCAGGCGATG
>JAGWJK010000023.1 GCA_028865845.1 Rhizobiaceae bacterium | reverse complement strand
GATCGTGCCGATGATGGTGCCGGACCCGCCAAACAGGCTGGCGCCGCCGATAACGACGGCCGCGACGCTATCGAGCAGCAAGGGCTCGCCGGCCTGGGCGGCGCCGGCCGTGAAACGAGCGGCATAGAGCGCGCCGCCGAGACCGGCACACACGGCCGAGAGAATATAGAGGCGCAGCAGGTGATGCTTGATATCGATGCCGGCACGGCGGGCCGCCTGCGCGTTGGCACCGATCGCATAATTATGCTGGCCGAAACGCGTCTGGCTAAGGAGATAATGCATGATAATGACGAAGACGACGGTCACGATGACGAGGTAGGGAACACCGAAGAAACGACCGTTGCCGAGTTCGGCGAAATAGGAATTCTTCACGGGCACCGTCGTGCCGCCGGCCAGCAGATAGGCGGCGCCACGCGCAACGCCATACATGCCGAGCGTGCCGATGAACGGCGGAACCTTGAGGCGCGAAATGAGCAGGCCGTTGATCGCTCCGGGAGCAGCGGCCGCAATCATCGCGACGATGACGCCAAGCAGCATGGCAATGGGCAACGGCATATAGAGGCCGGCAATGTTGGTGATATGTGCCGCGACGACGGCGGCAAGCCCCATGATGAAGCCGGTCGAAAGATCGATGCCGCCGGAGATGATGACGAAGGTCTGGCCGACGGCGAGAAGAAGTGGTGCGACCGCAAAGACCGCGATCGACTGCCAATTGAACGCCGAGCCGATAAACGTGCCGCCGAAATCGAGGCGCGCCCATACTTCGAAGATAATGATCAGGGCAACAAGGAAGAGCCAGGCGCGCAACTGCGCGATGCGCCCGATGAGCGTATTCGCCGCGCCGGCGTGATCTGCCTGCGGTGCAGCCTGTTGATCGAGACCGGGCGGCTCGGTGGTGGTCGTTGTCATGGATCAATCCAAATACAAAAGCGCGGACGATGCCGTCGCTCGGGTCTCGGTCCGCTGATGAAACCGGCGCCCTCGCCTGCGAGGGCGCCGGAAGACGTCAAATCAATCCGAATAGACGAACTTCGAGATCTTGGGATCGGTGACGTTCGATTTGTCGATGACGGTGAAGCCGGTGCCGATCAGGATCGGGATCGAGTTGCCGGTCAGGTGCGCATAGGCCGAAACCACGCCGTAATAGCCGATTTCCGCCGGATGCTGGGCGATCGCAACGTCGACGAGACCGGTGTTGATGTTATCGATGATGGTGGCCGGCGCATCGAAAACCACGACCTTGATCTTGCCGGTCTGGCCTGCCTGCTGGACACCGTTGGCCGAGCCGAGACCCGAGAAGATGTTAGCGCCGAAAACGCCGTCCAGATCGGGATTGCGGGCGTAAACGGCCTGGAGCTGCGAAGCCGCCTTGTTGGCGTCGTCGTCGTTATACTGGGTTTCGAGGACCTGGATGTTGGGATATTTCTTCATCTCGTCCTTGAAGCCCTGCTCGCGCTGGTCGGTCGTCGAGATGCCCGGCTTGACGTTGGAGATGTAGACCTTGCCCTTTTCGCCAACGGCCTTGGCCAGCGCACGCGCAGCAACCGCACCGCCGAGAAGATTGTCGGATGCGATATAGGACAGCGGGAAATCGGCATCGCCGGAGCCGGTCTGGTAAACGCCGGAACCGATGAAGGTGTCGACGGTGATGATCGGGATGCCGGCATCGTCGGCTTTCTTCAGCGGCTGGATCAGCTGATCCTTATCGGTCGGCGCGATCAGGATCGCATCCGGCTTCTTGGCGATGACGGCGTCGAGCACCGGCACCTGGACGACGGGGTTGAATTCCGGACCACCCTGCCAGACGAGGGTGACGCCGAGCGCCTCTGCGGCAGCTTCGGCACCCTTGCGCATGGTGATGTAGAAATTATCGGTGGAGATGCCCGGAATAAGGGCGATCGTGAACTTCTTATCCTGAGCGATGGCGCTACCGGCAGCAACCGGCAGAGTAGAAGCAAGCGTTGCGGCCGCAGCGGCCTTGAAAAATGAACGACGCTCCATGGTTTCCTCCCTTGATGAGCATGATCCAATGAATTTCACCTTCGCGACGAAGCGCTCGTCCGGCGAAGGCCTAATACAAATGCAATACGATCTGTCTCGTGCGGCTCCCTATCGGCCTGCCGCTATCTCCTCGTCCTCGACATGACGGCGTTAAGTCTCCCAACCCGGCCAGTCCTGCCTGAAGCTTCCTTGCCCTGACGCAAAGCCCCGGGCGCTATTAAAACGTTATAATTCCGCCCTCTGTCAAGACGATAGTAATCACATCTGCGTTTCTTGACTATTTATTTGAAATAAAAGGGAATTTTTGTATTATTTCCGAAACTTTCTTATTTTCCGATGCGATTTAAATCGATTGCTATTTCCAATATGTCGACTACTATCGAGGCTCAGGGGAGTAGGAATTTTGGCAAAACGTCAGAAGCCGCGGGGACAAAAAGCGGTCGAGCGTGCGGGCGTCGGAGGGAAGCCGACTCTGCGGACGATCGCCGAACTGACAGGGCTTGCCGTACCGACCGTATCGCGAGCCTTGGCGAACGCGCCGCAGATTTCAAAAGATACGCGCGACATGGTGCGCAAGGTCGCCGATGGTGTCGGCTATCTGCCCGATCGCGCGGCCTTGCGCCTTAAGACCGGCCGTACCAACGTGCTCAGCCTGCTCATGGACGCGCATGAGGAAATTCTCGGTTTCTCGACCTCGCTCCTGCGCGGATTGACGCGCGCACTGAGCGGCACGCACTACCACATCATCGTCACGCCGAACTTCAGTACCACCTCGCTGGTCGACCCGGTGCATTTCATCCTGCGCAACCGCCTCGCTGACGGCATTATCTTTACCCGCACGGAACCCTTCGACCCCCGTGCCCGGCTGCTGCTGGAAGAGGGCTTTCCTTTCATCACCCATGGACGCACCGAATTTTCGACGCCGCATGCCTTCGTCGATTTCGACAATTCGGCCTTCGCCTACGAGGCGACCCGTCGGCTGATCGTCAAGGGACGGCAAAAGGCGCTGATCATCCTGCCCCCCAAGCGGCTGATGTTCGGGCAGCATCTGCTTCACGGCTTCATGCGGGCCGTCCGGGAGGCGGGGATTTCCCATGAGATACCGGAGGCCGTCACCCTCGACAGTTCGGCAGGCGAGATCCGCGAATTCGTGAAGATGCGAATGGGAGAGCCCGACGCTCCGGATGCCTTTGTCTGCGCCGGCGAAATTTCAGCACTCGCGACGATTGCCGGGTTGAACGATCGTGGCATGGTGCTGGGAGACCAGTTCGACATCGTTGCCAAGCAGACGTCCCGACTGCTTAGTGAAATTCACCCTGGCGTCGAAACGATTTACGAGGATCTGGCCGCCGCTGGCGAGAGCATGGGCGAACTGCTGTTGAAACAGATTGCCGGCGAACCGCCCGAGGAGTTGCAGTTTTTGCAGGGCCTACAGCTTGAGGCGCCGCAGCGATAGATTTGAAAAGACGAGAATCGGGTGCGATGGCAACTGTTTTGGTGCCGGGCAGCGACCCGCAAGGAGGAGATTGATGGGAGAATTTGTCGGCAAGGTAGCGGTCGTCACAGGGACCAGCGGGATCGGCCGCGCCGCAGCGCTTCATCTTGCTCGCGAGGGAGCCCAGGTGGCCTCGTTTGGAATCGATCCGGCGTCAAATGATGAGCTGGCGGCGATAGCTGCCGATGAACGGCTCTCGCTGCGCGTGCTCCAGGTCGACGTTTCCGTGCCGGAAGAGGTGCGCGACGCCATCGGCGAGGCAGTCTCCGTCTTCGGCGGCATCGACATCATCGTCAATGCTGCTGCGGTTCATCCCTATGGCGATGTCACAAATACCCCGTTCGACGTCTTTCTGCGCTGCATGGCCGTCAATGTCGGATCGATCCATCTGACCGCGGAATTCGGCGTGCCGGAAATGCGCAAACGCGGCGGTGGCGCGATCGTCAACATCTCCAGCGTCCAGGGCCATGCCTGCCAACGCGGTGTTTCAGCCTATGTCGCTTCCAAAGGCGCGATCCATGCGCTGACCCGCGCCATGGCCATGGACTTCGCACCGGATCGAATTCGCGTCGTTTCGATCAGCCCCGGTTCGGTGCGCACCCCTATCCTCGCCCTGGCGGCGCGGACCTTCGAAGGGCCGGATGCCGACATCGACGAGGTCTTTCGCCGCTTTGGAGAGGCGCACCCGCTTGGCCGCATCGGCGAGCCGGAAGAGGTCGCCACGCTCGTCGCGTTCCTCGCTTCCGACAAGGCCGCCTTCATCACCGGCTCGGATCATCGCATCGATGGCGGCCTGACGGCGGCTCTTGGCGTGAGCTGAGACCGCGCGCCAAGCGTTTGATCCGAGCACGCGAGCTGCTTTAAAGCTTCAGCGTCGGGTTGAGCCAGATGCGGAAACCGCCGAGGAAGGCGTTTTCGTTGTCGCCGCGGCGGCAATCCTCCGGCATGATCTTGAGCTTGTCGACATTTCCGCCGCCGATGATGATGTAGTCCGGCTGCAGTGCAGCCTTGAGGCGTGCCGTGACATCGGTGACGGACTTGCGCCAACTGCTCTTGCCGTGGGCATCAAGCCCGCGTTGTCCGACGAAGTCCTCGAACGTCTGTTTCTTTTTGTAGGGGAGATGCGCAAGTTCCATCGGCAGACATACATTGTCGGCCACCATCGCAGCCCCAAGTCCAGTGCCAAGACCGAGGAAGAGCATCCTTCCGCCGTCATAGCTGCCGATCGCCTGCATGAGCGCATCGTTGACGAGCCGAACCGGCTTGCCGAACGCCTTTTCGAAGTCGTAGCCCTTCCAGCCTGCCGCGAGATTATGGGGATCGAGGGCCGGCTTGTTGTCGGAGATCGCGCCGGGATAGCCCATACCGATGACGTCATAGGTCCAGCCAGCGGCCATGTCGGTCACCGCCTTGACCATGGCATCGGGCGTCATTCCCGCCCCCGAGACCACCGATCTCTTCTCACCACCCGTGCTCAGGTGCACTTTGACATGGGAACCGCCGAGGTCGATGGCGAGTACGGTTTTTGCTTCCTGGCTGGCTTTGGCGTCTTCGGTGGGCATGTCCATGTGGAAATCCTGTTTCTTCGGGGCGTGGTTGATGCGCGATGCGGCGATTCGATTGCGTTGCCGCGTTGGATATTGGCCCACGTGACGCAAATGTGACACGTCGCCCATGGCGATCAATAGGAAAAAGTTGCTGGGTCAATATCTCGACGGCGGTGTGGCGATAGCGGTGAGGGAAACTGCATCCCTGCCAATGTCCGACACCTCTGGTCTGTTCCCCAAGGGCTCAAAATTCTGGCGCACGACACCATTCGCGCCCAGGAGGAGGAGCGCGAAGCTTTCCAACCCGCGGCCGAACGACCGGCTGATCATGATCGCTCTGGGAAACGACGCTTCCTGCCGGTCGCCTGTACGGCAACCGAGCAGAAATCATCGCCACCGCTCATCTTGGACAAACATCCCAGAAGCCGGTCGTGCGTGCGGGAGACGTATAGTACCAGCAATATCCCGTGCGCGGCGGCTGGCCGGCAATGGCGACGGCAGAAGCCCCGGCAACAAAGCCGATCGCCGCGCCGGCTGCGATCGCTCCGCCCGGCCGCCAATAACGGCGAGGATTGACTACGACAACACCTCCCGGCCGGTAGCCGCGGCTGCCTCCGGCGACGCAACCCCTGGCTCCGCAAGCCGCGCCGCCTCGGCGATATCCCTCACGACCGACTGCACCTGCAGCACAACCACGCGGTCCGCAGCCGGCGGCGGCGCAGCCACGCGGGCCGCAAGCCGCCCGTCCGTGGCGTTCATACGCATTTGCCGGCGAATCCGACAATAACGGCGAAAGCGCCGTCGCGATCACCGCCAGCGCCATCATGAAATTTCGAATTGCGACTGATATCCTCATGTCTCGCTCCCTCCAGCATTCGTGGTTTGTTCGGCAAGAGAGCAGACTGCCAAGCGGAGCTTCCGGCACAAGTACGTTACCGTAAATCCTGACCGTGAATCCGCGGCAGCGACTTGCAACAAGCGGCCTGAAACGAACTTCGGCGGCGCGTCGGAACGAAACAAAATTCCACCCAAAAATGACCTCCTGGCCAAGGCGGAATTGGTGGAATTCCACCAGACTTTTTAGGAGCTTGGCGCTATGACATCGTTCCCAGCGAGGCAGCTTTTCCATCCTTGCCACTGCAGACAACCCGCCGCGACTCCCAAGGGATTCCCAGATGAAGAAAACATTTCTGATTGCTTCCGCGTTCGCCGTAGCCTTCCCGCTCTTTGCCCAGGCAAAGACGATACAATTTCCCAGCGACGATCCGATTGCCTCGATCGCTATCCCGGACAGCTGGGGACCGAAGGAAACCGAGACGGGCGTGGACGCCACCTCGTCGGACTCCGCGGTTTACTTCTCGATCGATATTGCCGACGAGAAGACCTCCGACAAGGTCGTGAGCGATGCCGTCGACTTCCTGACCAAGAACGGTGTCAAGATCGACCCGTCGACGCAGAAGGATGAGGGCGACAGCACCATCAACGGCATGAAGATGTCGGTACTGCGCTGGGCCGGTACGGACAACGACGGCGCCGTCGACGTCGAACTCGCCTTCCTGTCGCCCGCTCCCGGAAAAGTGCTGGTCGTCACCTATTGGGGCTCCCAGGATTCCGACGCGAAGCACGACAAGGAAATCAGCGGCATGATCCAGTCGCTGACTGCCGTCAAGTAAACGGCCTCGTGTAATCATCTGTTGCCGGTCTCGCGGTCACTGCCATCAGGCGGTCTGCGAGACCGGACGATGAAACACCGATCGGTCGGTCACCCCGACGTTCACGCCGATCCGGCAAAACCATCCATTAAACTTCGAACCGACGCGATATCCGCGTGAAAACGCGTCAACTCTTCCTCTTTCTGTCTCTCGTCCTGGAGACGCAGGAGATAGGAAGGATGGATCGTCACGAAGATCTGTCGCCCATCCGGTAAAGGCATCACCCGCCCGCGGATATCGGCAAGCCGTTCCTTACTTTCCATCAATGACGCGAGCGCCGTCGCTCCCATCGCCACGACGAGCTTCGGCTTGATCAGCGCGATTTCAAGATCCAGCCACCAACGGCAATGCCTGACTTCGCCCATATTGGGCCGCTGGTGAATTCGCCGCTTGCCGCGCGGCTCGTATTTGAAATGTTTCACGGCATTGGTCACGTAAAGCGCCGAACGGTCGATCCCGGCCGCCTCGATAGCCTGATCGAAAACCCTGCCCGCAGGCCCGACGAACGGCCGGCCCGCGAGGTCCTCCTGATCGCCGGGCTGCTCGCCGACAACCATGACCTGAGCATCCTGCGGCCCCTCCCCGAACACCGTCTGTGTCGCCTTGGCATAAAGTGGACAGCGCGTGCAGGCGGCGGCCTCGTCGCGAAGGGCAGCAAGGGTGCCGGGAATTGCTGATTCCGCCGGCTGGGCATCGAGCGCCCGCCTTTGCAGACGGTCGTGAAACGGCAGCGGAGACGTGGCGTCACGTTCGGCCATGGCCAGCACACGGCGCTCGGCGTCGGCAATCAGGCCCGGAATGAGATCGGCCTCCGGCAAATTCTTCCAATATTTTTTCGGCATTTCCGCTTGCATCGCCTTTATCTTCAGCCGGGCGGGATTGAAGATGCTCGCGTAGTAAGTCCGCCAGAGATCGTCGGTCACATCGGAAATATCGGGCTTTTCGCAAGAAGCATTGCCGATCGTCAGGCGCTCGCCGTCCCAGGCGGCCGAACCTTTCGGCGTTGCGATCAGCCAGTCCATGTCGGTGAAGCGGCGCTGAAAGAAGGGTGCCTTACGGGCGACGATATAGTGGTCCGGCTCAAACCAGGCGATGAATTTCCGCCTTTTGCCGGTGGCGCCGGCCACCTCCTTGAAACGCAGGAAGGCCGTCATCTTGTGCGCGTCGCGATGTACGCTCTTCTGCATGAGCTTGGCGCGCGACACCTCCTCATCCGAGGCGAGATCCAGAAGATGTCGGTCGACGCGCAAGCGCCAAAGCAGACTGTAGAGCAGCGAAAACCGCCTGGGGTCGCTGTGGCAGATGACGGCTTCGGCAAGCGCCATGAAAGCCGGCGTGACCGTCATCATTTTCTGCCCTGCGCCGGGCTCGGGCGGCGAGACATCCCGCTGGAAGGCGAAGCCCGGCGCATCGCTTTTTTCATGCCATTCGAGTTCTTCCGGCGGGATCCCCGTCATAGCAAAGGCCCGGGCGGCCTTTCGCCATTCCTCGAAATCGCCACGGCCCTCCAAGATGACCCTGTGCATTACAGCAACGATAGCTGTTCGGGTTGCGGCTCAAACATCGCGCGCAAATCCGCGCGGTCCGCCAACCGGCGCGGCGTCCAGCCGTCCGCGGTGATGAACGCCTTCACCTTGCGGATGGAGACGCCGAGCCGCGGCAAGTCTTCCAGTCGCAGGCGCCGCAGACGTCGTTCCGCCAGCATGGCCTTGACGGTTTTCGTACCGAGACCCGGTACGCGCAGCAGCTTCTCCCGCTCCGCGCTGTTGACGTCTACGGGAAAGTCGCCGCGATGCGCCAGCGCCCATGCGAGCTTGGGATCGAGATTGAGATCGAGCATGCCGTTCTCTTGCGTCGAGGTGATTTCGTCGATGCCGAAGCCGTAGAAACGATAGAGCCAGTCAGCCTGATAGAGCCGATGCTCGCGCAGCAACGGCGGCTTGATCAGCGGTAAGGTCTTCGAACTGTCGGGAATGGGGCTGAATGCGGAATAATAGACACGTTTGAGGCCATAGCTGCTGTAAAGCCGGCCGCTCGTGCCCAGGATCGTTGCGTCATTTGCCCCATCCGCGCCGACGATCATCTGCGTGCTCTGGCCGGCCGGAACGAAACGCTTGCGCTTTTTCGTCTGCAAGGTCGGCTCTTCCGCCGCTTCGATCTTAAGGCGGAGATCGCCCATGGAACGGCGGATATTGGCGGGCTTCTTTTCCGGCGCAAAACGGCTGATGCCGCTATCGGTCGGCAACTCGATGTTCAATGACAGGCGATCGGCATAAAGCCCAGCTTCCTCGATGAGATGCGGCGACGCCTCGGGGATCGACTTGAGATGGATATAGCCGCGAAACTGATGGGTGACGCGCAGCTCCCGCACGACACGCACCATTTCCTCCATCGTATGGTCGGACGATCGAATGATGCCGGAGGACAGAAAAAGCCCCTCGATATAGTTGCGGCGGTAAAATTCCAGCGTCAGCCAGACGACTTCCTCCGGCGTAAAACGGGCCCGCTCCACATTGCTCGACGAGCGATTGATGCAATAAGCGCAGTCATAGATGCAGAAATTGGTGAGCAAAATTTTCAGGAGGGAGATGCATCGCCCGTCCGGGGCGTAGGCGTGGCAGATGCCGGAACCCTCGGTGGAGCCAAGTCCGCCCGACGCGGATGAATCGCGCTTCGTGGTGCCGCTGGAGGCACAGGAAGCATCATATTTGGCCGCGTCGGACAGGATGGCCAAGCGTTCTTTAAGCGATTTCCTCATTGGTATGTTCACTATATGTTCTCTTCGAGAAAATCAAGCCTGATGAGAAACCGTTGGCCTGTGGCGAGGATTTTCACAGGCCAACCCTCGACTTCAGTGGACGCTTGGCGTCTTCACCGCAGCCGCGAAATCCTCCGCGACCAGCTCGTTGACGGCGATCAGAATCTCCTCGCGAGAAAACCCACTCTTCAGCGCTTCGTGGATCAGGTCCTGCAATTCCGGCTCGATGACATCACGACAATCTTCGAGGCGTTCTTCCGAGATGGTTATGCTATTCAGTTCTTCCATAAGCCTATCCTTTCCACCGGAATGGTCGACGGCGCCCCTATTCAGACGCCGCCTAATTCCTGGTTATCGAGCCGCACCTTTGCGCTTGGGCGCGGCAATCAAGCCTTCGCGCTGCAGCTTCTTGCGCATGGCTTTGCGATGCCTGCTGATTGCCTGTGCCTTTTCCCGGACACGTCGTTCCGACGGCTTCTCATAAGCGCGGCGTTCCTTCAGCTCGCGGAACAGTCCTTCGCGCTGCATCTTTTTCTTCAGGACCCTGAGGGCCTGATCGACATTATTGTCTCTGACGATAACCTGCATCGGTTTCTCCTTGTTCGTTGGGTTGTGGAAATGGAGCGATCAGCCAAGCTGCTCGGCGATCAATTGCTGCAGCTCTTCCCGTGTGAGAAGGCAGGGATAGGGCTTCCAGCTGTGGTCCGGCCGACGCTCGGCCTCATCGCGTTCACGCGGCTTCACCGCCGCGGGCGCGACGCTGATATGTGTGTTGTTCAATAGAAATCCTTCGCCGGCCAAAGGGCCGACATCTTGTTGTGAATGTTAGAAAACCCGTCACGCGGAAAAGGCGGAGGGTAACCAGGCTCACGAGCACATCCGACGGTCGGAAGGACCGACAGTTTGTTTTTTATTCGGTGGTGCTCTGAGGTGTGACCATAAAATGGGAAGCGGCGGTAAGGATTTCAATGGCGCTGATCGGGAGACCGCGCGCCGTCATCGTCGGCGCTGAAAAAGCCGGTTTCCAGCACCTTGGAAAAACATAACCCGTTAGTCGGTGCCGCCGAGGCTCCAGATCACTGCCCAAGGCTTCAGAACGTTACCGGCGACAGAGCCGACCTTAAAGATGAGCTCTGCGTCATCGCGAGGGAGATCGAAGGATGCATCGCCATCCGAAAGATTGGCGAGGAGATGCAGCCGCTTGCCGCCCGCAAGCTGCCAGTCCACAGCAACCGCCTCGCCCGAAACCCGATAGGTACCGCTATTGCCGGCAGCACCTTTAAGGAGCGGTACGATGACACGATGCCTGACATCGAGAACTCCCCGATAGTAGGCAAGCATTTCAGAAGACTTGCCATCCGATAGCTTCGACCAGTCCAGCTTGGCGGAAGCAAAAGTGGAAGGCAGCGTCGGATCGAGCAGATCGTCGGCATCGAAACCGGGCAGCCGCGAAAGCTCCTGGCGCCTGCCTTGTCGAACCTTTTCGTTCAGTTCCTCGTTGAAATCGCAGAAATAGGAAAACGGCTCTTCTGCCCCCCACTCCTCGCCCATGAACAGCATCGGGATTTCGGGCAAGAGCAGATAGACGGCAGCTGCCGCCTTTATTGCTTCGATCGGCCGGTAGCTGATCATCCGATCGCCGCGCGCGCGGTTGCCGATCTGGTCGTGGTTCTGGATAAATGAAATGAAAGCAGTCGGCGGGAGATTGCTGCTGATCTTTCCGCGTGCGCTGCCACGAAAGGGCATGTGCTCTCCCTGAAACACGAAACCTTCCGCCAAGGCCCGGCCGAGTTTGGAGGCGTCGGTGGCATAATCGGCGTAATAACCGAAATTCTCACCGGTTGCGGCGACGTGCAGCACGTGATGCACATCGTCGTTCCATTGCGCTGTGAACAGCGTCGCCTCGCCTTGGCTGTCGCGCTTCAGAAGGTCGCTGTCATTGTCCTCGTTCTCGACGATGAGGTGTACATGCCGATCACTGGCGGCAACGCGCACGCGACGTGCCAGCTCATGAAGAACATGTTCGTCGCTGTCGTCCTTGATTGCGTGCACGGCGTCGAGACGCAGGCCGTCCAGCCTGAATTCGGTGATCCAGTAGATCGCATTCTGGATCACATATTCCCGCACCATGTCCGACCCCATGCCGTCGTAGTTGATGCCCCTGCCCCAAGGCGTCATATGATGCTCCGTAAACAGCGGCGCATAGATCGGCAGGTAGTTACCGTCAGGACCGAAATGGTTATAGACCACGTCCAGGAAGACGCAGAGGCCGCGTTGATGCGCGGCATCGACCAACGCCATCAAGTCGTCGGGCCGGCCGTAACTGCTATCCGGCGCGTAGGGTAGAACGCCGTCATACCCCCAGCCATAACGACCAGGAAAATCGCTGATCGGCATGAGCTGTATGGCTGTGACACCAAGCCCGGCAAGATGATCAAGCCGTTCGATCGCGGCGAGAAAGGTGCCTTCCCGGGTGAAGGCGCCGAGATGCAATTCGTAGATGACGACCTCTTCCAAGGGGCGGCCCTGCCAATTGGCAGTCGCCCAGCGATGGGTGGCGAGATCTATGACTTCGCTCGGGCCATGGACGTCCTGCGGCTGAAAACGCGAGCCGGCATCGGGAACCTCGCAGCCATCCCCCAGAACAAATTTGTAGCGCGTGCCCGGACCAGCGCCCGCAACATGAAGAGAGTGCCAGCCATCCTCGGCCCGTTGCATCTCGACCCTTTCGCCGCCCTCGACCTTCAGCGAAACATGGTCCTGCAGTGGCGCCCAGATGCGAAAGCGCACACCGTTCTCCAAAAGGACCGGGCCAAATAGAAAGTCGGTCAAGGCATACCTCTCACGCTAGCGAATTGTCTCCCCTCTAACTGCCGTTGCAGCCAAAAGGTTTCGAAGGCCGCAGCGGATAAAGATGCGAGCGACCGATTGGCGCCTTGCATGTGTGTAAAGGCGAGTTTCCCTGAGGCGAAATCTAGCCAGGCACCGGAACAAGCCTGCACTCTTGGCCGTTTCAACCCGCCCTGACGTTCTCAGCAAATCAGACGCCGCGCGCGTCACCGCCCTTAGGGCATATCGACTTGCAACGAAGAAAAAAGCCTTTTCAATGAGATCAATAGCCTTCAGGCAGGAGATGCGTTGTGACAATCCCAACAGCCACCTACCGCATCCAATTTCGAAACGGCATGACCTTCGATCGCGCCACGGTGCTGGTGCCCTATCTGAAACGGCTTGGCATCAGCCATCTCTATGCCTCACCGATCTTCACGGCGACGACGGGTTCGACACACGGTTATGACGTCACCTATGCCGGCGAGATCGATCCCGCGATCGGTGGCCGTCCAGGCTTCGATCGTTTGGTCGAGGCATTGAAGGTTGCGGGTCTTGGTCTGATCCTCGATATCGTGCCGAACCACATGGCTGCCTCACTCGAAAACCCGTGGTGGCGCGACGTGATCGAGAATGGAAAAAGCAGCGCCTTCGCCCGTCATTTCGATGTGGATTGGAGCAGAAGGCTGACGTTGCCTTTTCTCGGCGGCACCTTCGACGAGGTGCTGCAGGCCGGTGAAATTTCAGTCCGGCCCGATCCGAAGACCGGAAGGCCGGCACTCGCTTATTTCGAGAATTTCTATCCTCTGAACCCGGATACCTACGCCGGTCGCGAACGCAACACAGTTGCAACGACCGACAAGACGGCAATTGCCGAGCTGCATGATCGGCAGCCCTACCGATTGATGTCCTGGCGCGACGCACCGCGCGAATTGTCCTATCGCCGCTTTTTCGAAATTACCGGGCTCGTCGGCGTCCGCGTTGAAGACAAACAGGTTTTTGACGAGACCCACCGGCTGATCCTCGACCTTGTCCGCAGCGGCGCCGTCGATGGCCTGCGGATCGATCACATCGACGGGCTTGCCGATCCGAAAGCCTATCTCGACCGCCTGCGTCACGAGGCAGGCCCCAATTGCTATATCGTCGTCGAGAAAATCCTTGGCGCGGGCGAGCATATCCCGACGGATTGGCCGATATCCGGCACCACCGGCTACGAGTTCATCGACGCACTCGGCGACGTGCTCGTCGATGGTCAGAAACTGAATGGGCTTCGCGATGCCTATCAGACGACCATCGGGGAAACGATCGACATGCAGGCGGAACTCCGCGCGGCGAAACTGCTGATGGCGGACAATAATTTCGCCGGAGAAGTGGCGACATTGTTGAACCTCGCCATGGAAATCAGTCGGATCGAAGATAATAAGCTAAAGCCGGATGCGGTCGGATCGGCCCTGCGCGAATTGCTTATCGCCTTCCCCGTCTACCGCACCTACGGCACCAGCGAAGGCCTGCCTG
>JAGWJK010000883.1 GCA_028865845.1 Rhizobiaceae bacterium | reverse complement strand
GGGACTGACACCGGTGACGATCATATGCGCCAACAAGGGGCCGCTCATCGCTTACATCAGTCGATCGATCGGGATGAGCCGCGATATTTTCGCCATGGCCCAGGTGTTCGTTGTCCTGCATGATCCCATCGCACGCAAAGTCCCCTCGCCCCGCCTATTGCAAGCGGTGCTGCCGCTCACACCTGCCGAAGCGCGCCTTGCCCATCTGCTTGCAGCCGGGGGTCGGTTGCAAGACATAGCGTCGGCCGGTGGCCTATCTTACGAAACGGTGCGCAACCAGCTCAAGAAAATATTCGGGAAACTCGGCGTTCAAACCCAGGCCGATCTTATTGCGGTGGTTCTGGCGCTGTTCATCGAGGATGAACTTTCCGGCCGGTGAAACGAATAGGCACAAGTGCACTTACAACCGCGAGAGAAGCGGTGCACGCGAACGTGCTTCCATCATTGTTTCTGCCGAGGCGTTTGCCGCTGTTTGGTCGTCTTGGTCTGCTTGTTGGCTTCCTTCTCTGACAGGAGCTCATCCTGCACCTGCCGCTGACGCTCGATCTCAGGCGACTGGTTTATATCGGTCGGAATCGGCGTGGCCGGGTTCTGCTCGACGGATCGTTCGGCGCGCTTCGCTGCAGCCGATTCGGCGTTCGTCCGATAGGCATGATCGTCCCCTCCTCCATCGAACGGCCGTTCGTGAGTACGTTCAGAGCGTTCGGCCTGCCTCGTCTCTCGCACTGCCTCGCTTCTGGTATTTTCTTTGACGGTCTCAAGCGCGATGGCGATCTCCGCATCGCTGCGCGGCGCCGCGGGCGCTTCGTTCGTACCCGCCACAAAACCAAGCTGCTTGCGCGCGCGAGCCTCCTCGTTTGCCCGGCGATCATCAATCTTCGCCTGCGCCGATTTCATCTGATCGTGAAGCTCCGGATTGCTGATGGCAATGCCGTGCTCCGCGGCCAGCTCCACGGCGACGGCCTTTTCCCGATCAGTGCCGTTGACGGCGATCGCGCCCCACTTATCCGAGGCCGCACGCATGGCGACGAGCATGGAGTCTCGATTCCTGTCAGCCGGCTTGATCTTGTCACCGGTATCGACGGGGAGTTTCGGGGTCTCGACCGAGGTAGAAGTAGCAGCCGTTGGTTCGGTTTCCTTCACGGTCCTCGCGCCATCGACGAAACCAAGTTTCTGCTGCTCCAGCGCTTCCTCCCGGGCGCGGCGCTCCGTGACCACCGCCTGAGCGGCCTTCAACCGATTCTGAAGCTCGGGATTGGTAAGTCTGAACCCGTGCTCTGCCGCAAGTTCGACAGCGAGCGCTTTGTCATCATCGCTACCGGTGACCGCGATCGTGTCCCATTTTTTTGCGGCCTCCTGCATGGCGGCCAGCATTGTTACCCGATCTCGCTCGGAAACCCTGATCTTGTCGCCGGCGTCAACGAAGTTCGGCGACGGATGGGCTGCCTCACCAGCATTCGATGCCGTCGCGCCTTCCCACGTCGACGTCTCGGCGCCAGAGGGATCTGCCCTTTGGGCCTCGACCGCTCTCTCAATGGGCGTCTCCCTGCCTGGAGTGACATTTGCCTCCTTCGGACGCTGGTTCGCAATTCGGTCGCCGGCAGCAGAAAGAGCGTCCTGTAGCTCCGGATTGGTCAGCCTGAACCCATGCTCCGCTGCAAGCTCTACGGCGAGCGCCTTGTAACGGTCAGTTCCGTTGACCGTGAGATCACCCCACTTCTCGGCGCCGAGTTGCAGGGCGGCGAGCACCGTTTCGCGGTCCCGCCAGTTGCCGATCTCGACCCGGTCGCCGTGATCCGTGAAGGCGACGGCGCCAACCCGGCCATCGCCTTTGCGGTGGTTATAGCGAACATCCTCGCCACGTTTTTCCGCGACGAAGGCTGCGAACTGATGAGGCACGGGCGTCACGTAGGTATCGCCCTCGATACTGCCGCGTTTCTTTTCAATCTCCGTCTGTCTCTCCAGCATTTTCGTCTGGCTGACTTTCAGCTTCTTGCGCAGCCCGTCGAACTCCCGGAGCCGTTCCGGCGGCAGGTTGTGGCCGATCTGGTCGAGACTGGTTTCCATCTCGGTGAAGGCGTTGTTCATCACATTGAGGTCCGGCATGTCCTGCTCCCTGGTCGTTCTGGGGTTCGTGGTGGTGGTGTTCATGATGGTGTTCTGTTCGGCCGCCGCCTCGCGGCTCTCTGCAATGGCCGTCGCCGCCCGGTCGCGGAAGTGTTGAACGAGCGCAGGATTCGGCACATCGATTGCCTCGCTCCCGGCGGCGAGAGCACGGGGTACGACGAAGACGTTCCCCGGATCCTGCCGCGATGGCGTCAGCGTCTGCATCGCGTCGACAGAAACATCGATATAACGAAGGACCCCGCCGTCGCGGACAACACGCTGGGCGGCGACATCGCGGTCGGGCGTGAACAGCGGCGCCGAGGAGCTCGTACCCTGGCGCTCGGCCCGGTAGAGGCGAACGATACCCGGACGCTGGGGCGGCTCCGGCCGATACTGCCTGGTGGCAACCCGTTCTAACTCGCCGTTCCAACCGATTGCGACCACCTGCGCATGGCGCTTGCCCTCGTCGCGGGTGGGGATATGGATGATGCCGTCGCGAACCGCCTCGACCCGGCGCCGGGCGCTTTCCGAGGCTTCGCCGCGCTCGACACGCCGGATGTCTTTCATTTTGTAGGCTGGCGGGTTCGCCCGCTCGAAGCGGCTCATCGCATCCATCGGAATGTCGCGCTCGCGCGCCTCTTCGGTGATCGTCCGTCGCCAGCGGCGCAGATCCTCAATCTTCGGATGCAGACGCTCGCCTGTCTCCGACTGCATCTTCACCACCGCATGAAGATGGATGTGGCGGCGATCCTCATGGGTGGTGAATAGATAGCGATGCCCCACAAATTCGCGGGCAAGCATCGCGCGCACGGC
>JAGWJK010000882.1 GCA_028865845.1 Rhizobiaceae bacterium | reverse complement strand
CGCTGATCTGTTTCAGAAGCAATTGCGCCGCCCTGCGGCCAATGCCCTGCGGGTCGACCGAAATCGTCGTCAGCGCCGGAACGGCGGTCTTGGCCTCGATCACGTCGTCGAAGCCGATGACGGCAAAGTCGCGTCCCGGTTCGAGCTGGCGCGCGCGCAGCCCATCGCAAACGCCGAAGGCAACGGCATCATTGAAGCAGACTGCTCCTGTGGGCTTATCCTCGATCGCCAGCGCCCGGCCGACAGCCTCGACACCACCGGCTCTCGATGGTGCGGAGGACACGATCAGCGCTTCGTCGAGCTGCTGACCGCAGGCGGTAATCGCCGCCCGATAACCGTCCAGCCTCTCGTCGAAAACGGCGGTGTCCTGGAAGCCGCCGAGAAACGCGATGCGGCGATGGCCGAGATCCGCCAGGTGGCGAACACCGGCAAATATGCCTTCGCGATTGTCCGAGACGACGGAGGAGACGCGCGCACCCGGCACGTTGCGCACGGCAAGCACGACCGGCATCCCGGCGGCTACGAACGGCTTCAGATCTGCCGCCTCCGTCCCGCGCGCCGGCGACATGATGAGGCCGGAGATGCCGTGCTCGCGCATGGAGGCGATGACTTCCCTCTGCCGGTCCAAATTCTCGCCGGTGCTCGAGAGGAACTGCACGTAACCCGCCGACTGCACGACAGTGTCGACCCCGACGGCGAGCTCCGCAAAGAAGCTGTTGGTCAAATCGTTGACGACGACGCCGATGATCTTCGACTTAGCGCTCGACTGCCTGAGGTTCGCGGCGCCGCGGTTATAGACGTAGCCGAGCTCCCGCATGACGGCATTGACCTTGGCCCGAGTGCCATCGTTGACGAGCGTGGAACCCTGAAGCACGAGCGACACCGTCGACTTCGACACGCCAGCGGCCTTCGCAATGTCGACAACGGTCACCCGTCCTTTTGTCATGAAATCCTCCAATGGCCTCCGCCACTGGCAGCTTCATAATTGGAACGTTCCAAGTTTGTCAAGCGAAATGGAGAGTGCGGCCGGGATTTTGCAATCCTGCATATTTATCCACAGCTGAAATACCGGATTTTCATGATATTTAGCCCTTAAATTAGGTCACTATCAATTAGTGAATACAATCAAATCAGACTGCAGAAATTGGAACGGTCTAAATGAATGTTGAAAAAATCGGCCTGAGATCGGCCGCGCGCAATTGCCTGGAATAAGAGCGAACAAAAAAATAGCGGGGCCTGTTGCCCCGCCTTTCAGCTCTGATGAATTCCACCTTAGTGGATGAGGAAGCTCTGAGCGGGATATGGCCGCTCCTTGCGAAATTCCACGATCATGTTCATTGCCTGCTCCAGAACGGAGCTTGCTGCGTCGACATTCTCGCCGGCAAGTTCATCGGCGTTCACGCGGATGGTGGCAGCCATCGTCTGGGAGTTCAGCGCGAAGGCCTTTTCGCCCTCAAGCAAAGCCTCTCTCGCGCTCACTTCAAGCGTGTCTGCGACAGCGAACAGTATTTCCTCGCGTTCGCCGTAGGTCATTTCATCGATCGTCTTGTAGCCAACCATATTTTCAACTCCTCTTTGGGAGAAAATACAATTTTCTCGTTGACCATGATTTGGTGTCTTCAACGGGCAATCTCAACGGGTGCAAGCCTGCATTTCATGCATAGCTTCTATTCGCAATTCACTAATATTCCAATCCACCGATATTAAAGCGCAGCATCGACTCGAAGTTCCACGGCCGCCGCAACTATGGTCGCAGCGGCCGACCGATTGGCATTCAATCCGGGAAAACCTGAGGCCGATGACGGAGAGAGGGAGCCGGCTTCAGGCGTCGCCAACTCGCGTCCCGGCGCCATGTCAGCTATTCGCGCCAGCTGGCACGGTTGAGGAAAAAGCTCTCATTGGCGGTCGGCTTCCATTCCAGTTTGTCGGCAGCACCGTAAATAACGGCCGCCTGATAGAGCGGTAGAACCGGAACGTCGTTTGCGACCGCCGTCGCCACCTCTTTGTAGGCAGCCACGCGCTTGCCGTCGTCGAGCGTATTTCTTGCCGTGTTCAAGAGAGCGTCAATGTTGCTATCCGAAAGCGACGACCAGGAGCTGCTGCTGTGCAGGAGCGGAAAAGATATGCCGTCCGCATCCTGGCAGGCGCAGGACCAGCGTCCGAAGGACAGCGTCGGCTGCTTGGTCTTTTCGCTCTGGACGCGCTGCAGATAGGTGGCGAAATCGACATTCTCGATGTTGACCTTGAAGCCGACATCGCTCAGCTGCTGCACCAGGGCTTGGACGATACGCTGGTCGAAGGTCGGCGACGTCAGGAAATCGATCGGCTGGCTGGCGGCCGCACCCGCCTGGCCGATGAGCTGCTTTGCTTTATCCGGATCGAAGGAAAGCCCTTCGACGCCTGGCGCAAAGCCGGCATAATCCGGGGATGCCAATTGCGAAGCCGGCTTGTCGTAGCCTCCAAGGAGACCGTCGATGATCGATTGCTTGTCGATCGCATAGGCGACCGCGCGCCGCAAATTCACATCATCGAAGGGCGGCCGCGCCGGGTTGAGCTTCAGATAGGCGATGCGTTCCGTCACCGTCGTCAGTACCTTGACGCCCGAGCTCGATTGAAGCTGCGCGGCAAGATCCGGATCGAGCGTCACGGCCAGATCGGCGCTTCCGGCCTTCAGATCGGCAACGCGGGTTGCGGGATCAGGCACGGGACGAAATTCCGCGTGCTGAAAATAGCCTTTCGTGCCCCAATAAGCGTCGTTGCGGTCGAGATAAACGCCGACGCCAAGCTGCCATTTCGCGAATTTGTAAGGGCCGGAACCGACCGGAGAAAGGTTGAACGCCTTGTCGCCGACGGCGTCCACCACATGCTTGGGAACGATCGACAGTTTGACCAGCTGCGCCAGCAGAACCGGGTAAGGACC
>JAGWJK010000881.1 GCA_028865845.1 Rhizobiaceae bacterium | reverse complement strand
ATGCCGTAGGCATCCCCCGCCTTGATGATATCGAGGTTCTGGCGGATATAATCCATGCCGATGATCACCACTGGGCGACCGGCCTTGCGGGCCGCACCCGACCATGTCTGAATGCCGTTGCCGGTGGTGGAAAAAGCACCGGTGACGTCGGCGTTGGCCTGCAGAATACCCACTGCCTTGCTCTCGGCAGCGGACGGCTCGAAGCCTTCCATCTGCGTGTCCAGGATTTTGATGTCGGGATACTTGGCCTTTGTTTCCTCCCGGAATGCGTCCGCCATTGTGTTTTCAGTGTCGTTCGAGCTACCCTGTGTCAGCGCGATCGTGCCCTTGCCACCGAGCTTAGCCCCCATAGCGTCGGCCGCGTTGGCGCCGGCAGCTTTGATGTCTTCGCCGGTCGCTGCCTTTAGGCCGGGAACCGAGCCTTCCTTCGGCAACACATGCCAGGTGACGACGGGAAGCCCTTCTTTTCCGAGCTTACCAATATAGGGGAAAATCTCCGGTCCGGGTCCGTAGACGGCGACGGCGCCGAACTGAGTGCGGGAGAGTGCAGCTTCGGCGAGCGGAATGCTGGCGGCGACATCATAGCTCGTCGCGCTCGGATTTCCGACCACCTCGCAGGCATAGCCAAGCTCCTTGCATTTGGCAAGGAAGCCGGCCTGCATCAACCGGTGAACCGGATGGTCGCGCATCGGCTGGACCCACAGCAGCGATTTTTCAGCCGCAAAGCTCGGCGCCGCCGCCCCAAATCCGGCGACGATGATCGCAGCAGCCAACAGTTCACAGAAAAGCGCGCGTTTATTCCCGTTCGATGTCATCATGTTCTCCTCCCTTGTTATACCGGAATACCGGTTTTTGAAATCGACCTATTCACCCCCCGCCGCGCCGGCACCGACCGTGAAATAGCGGCGGCGGGCGATATCGAGACCAACGGCAACCACCATGATCACGCCGATGGCGATCTGCTGCCAGTTGGAACTGACGCCAATGACGACGAGACCGCTGCTGACCACCTGCAAAAGCAGGATGCCGACAATACCGCCGGCGAGCGTACCGGCACCGCCGAACAGGCTGACGCCGCCGACGACGACGCCGGCGATGACCGTCAATTCCCAGCCGCTGCCGATCGACGTGGTGCCGCTCGAGAGATCCGCCATCACAAACATGCCGGCGACCGCCGCGAGCATACCGATCGCGATGAAAGCACCGACCTTGTAGGCGTTCGTGTTGATGCCGACGAGCTGGGCAACTTCCGGATTGCCACCGGTTGCGTACATGTTGCGGCCAAGCACTGTCCGCCGCAGCACGAAGTCGGCGATAATGGCGGCGACGACAAAGAAGACGAAGCTCCAGCCAAGCCCGAAGACGATCGTCTGCATGCCGATAGCACCGACAGAATCCGGCAGTGGATAGACCGGTGCACCATTGGTGACGACTTGAATCAACCCCTGTCCGATGAACAACATGCCGAGGGTCTGGATAAAGGCCGGGATACGCAGCCTGACGACCACCAATCCATTGACCAGACCGATCATCCCACCGGTCGCAAGCCCGCCGATCAGAGCGATCGGTACGGGCATGCCGAATGTCGTCATCAGCTTGGCGGAAACGACAGCTGCAAGTCCGGCGACCGAACCGACCGACAGATCGAACTCGCCGCAGACCAACAGCAAGGTCTGGCCAATGGCGATAATGCCGACAAAGGACACGACTTGAAGGATCGCCCTGATATTGCGCTCGGAAAGAAAGGCCGGTTGAATAACATAGAACAGGGCAATCAGGATGATGAGCGCCGCAATGACTCCGACCTCGCCGATCGCAATCATCCTGATGGCGCGCGCGCGCAGTGACGGTTTATCGATCTCGGTGCGGGCGACGTTCGCCACTTTGTCCATTTTCCCTCCTCCGGAAGCTTTCTGCCATACGCTTATCAGCCGACAGTTCGCCTCCCGACGGCTCCTCCAGCCATCGTCCGCGCCGACATGAGATCATACTATTATAATATGTCAACGACGTTTGTTCTGCCGGCTTAATCGCCATGAGTGCCGGCCGCGCGGCATCTCGACGCAACTAACGGAATTTGCTCCGATAATACCGGTACCATTCAGGCAACTCATCGGGCATGATGGGTCGATTTTGTCAGGAATACTGCATCATGAACGACGATTCTCCCCGGAAACCACGCAAGAAATCGCTCGGTCGAATGGGTGTGCGCGAGATTGCCAAGCGCGCCGGTGTCGCCCCGATGACCGTGTCGCGGACACTTTCGAACCCGGATTCGGTCGCACCCGCCACCCGCGCCAGGGTGATGGAGGCGATCGAGGCGGAGGGCTTCGTGCCGAACCGCATTGCGTCCAGCATGAAAAGCAGCGGGCGCATCATTGCAACCGTGGTGCCGCCGCTGATCAATTCCGGGATTGCCGAGCAAGTCCAGGGCATGTCCGACGAATGCCACGACAATGATTATCTGCTGCTGCTGATCCAGGGCGATTTCACAGCGGACGCCGAGGAAAAGGCGATCCGGGCGCTGCAAGGATGGCGGCCTGCCGGCATGATTTTGCAAAGCTTCGTGCAGAAGGATTCCGTGCGCGAACTTTTGGCTGCGAGCGGCGCGCCGATCGTCGAAATCAGCGAGATTAAAGGCCGCGCACCGATCGACATGCTGGTCGGCGTCTCGAATTTTGAAACCGCCTACGCAATGACCATGCACCTTGCCGCCAAGGGCTATAGGCGCATCGGCTTCGTATCGACCCCTATTCATGGCAACGACCGCCTGCAGCAACGGCGCACCGGCTATCACGCGGCCCTCGAAACGCTCGGATTTGCCGATGACGGCATGGAAATCGAAGTGCCGATCACAACGCTTGGCGGCTCGCATGCGCTCGCCGCTCTGACCGACCGATTCCCCGACATCGACGCGATTTTCTTTTC
>JAGWJK010000880.1 GCA_028865845.1 Rhizobiaceae bacterium | reverse complement strand
CCTACGGGCCGGAACTTTTTTTAAGGAAAAGCATTACTCTGCGGACTAAAGGGCGATTTCAACCTCTCCAACTTCGTGTCGAAACGGAACGGATTGGCGGATTGCGCTCTCGGAACGCAAGTTCCGCAAGATGAATTCGTTCCATGGCAAGTACAAACGCGGAAGCGAGCAGGCTCAATGACTACCCGAAATCCAGAGGACGCGGACCGCAAGCGGACTGCACCACGTGCGATTGATATCCTCGATCCCAATAATCAGATTGGCGTTCGGCTGCGGTCTTTTTATGCCGCGTGTCAGGATGAGGCCATCCCCGACCGCTTTCTCGATCTGCTCGAAAAGCTCGACCAGGCCGAACATTTGGCTTCCGCAAAAGTCTCCGAGTAAGGGGTAGCTTGATGGAATCGCAACCGAGCTTCAAGCGCGAACTCCTGGCCGCTCTGCCGAGCCTTCGAGCCTTCGCCATTTCGCTGACCGGACGCCATGACCGTGCGGACGACCTCGTCCAGGACACGATCATGAAGGCCTGGGCCAAGCAGGACCATTTCGAAATGGGCACGAACATGAAAGCGTGGCTGTTCACGATCCTGCGCAACGAGCTTTACAGCCAGATGCGCAAGAGCGGCCGCGAGGTACAGGACAGCGACGGCCTTTTCACGGAATCGATGGCGACGCATCCGTCTCAATATGGTGCGCTCGATCTACAGGATTTCCGCAAGGCCCTGGATCAGCTGCCGCCGGACCAGCGCGAAGCGATCGTGCTCGTCGGCGCCTCCGGCTTCTCCTATGAGGAAGCCGCCGAAATCTGCGGCTGCGCGGTCGGCACCATCAAGAGCCGCGTCAATCGCGCCCGCCAGCGGCTGCAGGAATTGCTGCAGATTTCCGGCGAAGCGGATTTTGGCCCGGACGCTACCTCCGCACCCCTGACATCCAAGGCCTTCGCTTTCTGAGCGAGGCCTGACATAGCGGCAGCTTCGACCTAAAAAACACGGAGCCGATCATCCCTGAAATGGGGAGGATCGGCTCCGTGTTTGTTTGTCCGAAAAAGACTATCCCGCAAGCCGTTCAGGCTCGATGAGGCGGCCTCGCTCGTCAATCGTCCTGCTTCGATCCCATCAAGTTGCCGAACAGCAGTGCGGCAGCGATAGCAGTGGTGAGCAGCGGCTGGGATTTGATTATGCCGAAAGCTGCCGCTGCCATGGACTCCATCGCCAGCCTGCGCTCCCTGGCGCGCCGTTCCTCCTGCTTGTTGATGATCGCCATCACGACGAGGACGATCAGCCCGAGCACAAGCGCGCCGGCTGCGACGATGAGGGCGCCTATCGCCGCGCCGTAGATCGTCGCCAGCCATATGGCCAGGGAGATCAGGGCGAAGGCGTAGGCCGTCAGCAGGAGCAGGGCGGCCGCGGCAATAAAAATACCGTTGCGCTTGGTGCGCGCAACGGTTCGGTGCAGAGAGCCTGACAGAAACAGGCCAAGGATCGGAGCGAGCATTGCGGCTCCTTAGCGGCGGGACAGAAGCAGCGCGAAGGCCACTCCGAAAGCAGCGGCCGCCCCAAGGGTCGCGACCGGATGCTGGCGCACGGTGCGGCGCATCTCGCGCGAGCCTCTTGCATAACCGCGCTGAATTTCGTGCAGCAGATCCTCGCCGCGCGCAGCCAGGTCCTCGAAGCTCGACTCTGCGCGAGCTCGCACCGTCTGGCTTTGTTTTGCGCCGTTTTCGCCGATCATCTTGGCAAATGCGGCAATCTCGCCGCGCAGCGTTTCGATCTGGTCTTCGATGCTGGTTTCGATATCGTGAAGGCTGCTGCCGTTGCGCTTGCCTTTTACAGACTGAAGTATGGATTGTGCCATGGTCTTACTCCCTTGCGTCGTTAGCGCCCTGATCTTGGCGCGGGAAGAATGCGCCGGCTTGTCGAGATCCAATGTCGTCAGAAAGACTACACGGTTTTTCTACGCGAAACATTGATCACGATCACGGGTCTACAACGTCGAAATGCAACGAAAAGTTCCGGAGAACGCGAGGAAAGGCGTGTTATCCGGCAAGGGCGCTGTGCGCCAGCACGAAAGACGTGCCGTCGACGGGCGCGCGGTTGACCCGCAGAGCGCAACCGAAGACATCCTCCAGGTGGGCGTCCGTCAAGACCTCGGCAACTGGCCCCGCCGCCCGCAGTCGCCCGTTCTTCAACAATACCATCTGGTCGGCGAAGAGTGCCGTCAGGTTGAGATCGTGCATCACCGCGATGACGCCGCCGCCACGCTGGCAGAACTGCCGGGCAAGCGTCATGATCGTCAGTTGATGACTGATGTCGAGGCTGGAAACCGGTTCGTCCAGGAGCAGCCAGCAGGGCTTGTCATCGACCGAAGGTTCGGAAATCTGGCAGAGCACGCGTGCGAGCTGGACACGCTGCTGCTCGCCGCCGGAAAGCTCCTGATAGAAACGCCCCTCGAAACCGGCGAGATCGACGGAAGCCAGTGCGTCTGCCGCAATGCGATCGGCCTGATCCGGCCGGCGGTTGCGCCCGGTCGTCAATCCCATGCGGACGATTTCGCGTACCGTGAAGGGGAAGGAGAGGGCGCTTGCCTGCGGCAGGACCCCACGCATTTCCGCAAGTCTCCAGGCTTCGAGGTCACGGATTTCGGCTGCATTGATGCGCGCCGAACCCTTGTAGGAAAGCTCGCCGGAAATCGCCTTCATCGTCGTCGTCTTGCCGGAACCGTTCGGCCCGCAGATGGCCGTCAGCGTGCCAGCGCGGGCAACGAAGGATAGGTCTTCCACGACGGATTTGCCGGAAAGCCGGACGGAGAGGTTCGAGATTTCGATCATCGTTGCATCAAAGGCTGAGGCGTGAACGCTGTCTCAGCAGCATCCACAGGAAAAACGGTCCGCCGACGCCGGCGGTGATGATGCCGATCGGCAATTCGGCCGGCGAGA
>JAGWJK010000022.1 GCA_028865845.1 Rhizobiaceae bacterium | reverse complement strand
GGCGAAGAGGGCGAGTGACAGTCGTAGGACCGCGCGCACGTGGACTATCGCATCTTCATCACGGGCGGTATGGGCAAGGCTTGAATATGTTCCATCCTTCCGGGATCATGTTCGGCTCGCCTTTAAAGATCGGGAGTTCCGAAGCTTTGGCTGCATGAATCAGGCGTCATGACCTGGTCTCCATCGGTGTTTGGCGACGCAAAGGCGACGGCCGCCGCTAGACCGGTTGATCGAATTTGCGAGATCGACGAAACCGGCAACGAGTTCCGGTGCTTAACAACGCTCCCAAAGCTATAGCCGACGACACCCATCACCGGAACTTGGCCAGCTGTCCGCGAAACTGATTAGACCTGCGGAGGCGGTTGCCTTCAGGGGCGTTTAGCATCGTTCGGCGCGACGGAGCTGCGGCTCATCGAGGGGCTTCGCGACGAGCCCCTTCTGTTTTTTGTTGCGGCTGCCGTTGGCGAACATGGGGTCTTGCCGAAGCTGCTCTGATCCCCAATAAAAGAATATAGGCTAAGTTATCTTAATTCAACGTTCCCCGACATCAAAGCGTCGGAACTTGGAGAGGCCGTCAAGCCCGCCAAGCGGCGGAGGCAATGACCGCGGGATATCGCCACCCACCCTAATTTCCAGCGGCTAAAACAAAATTTTGAACGATGATGACGGTTTAGGTGAAGCAGCTACTGTTTTGATTCATTTCACGAATTTTTTGGAATTCTAAAATTCAGGAATAGATTCCTTTGTTGCGAGGCTCTTGACGCTACGCCTTCTAAGGAACATACCAAGAACATCACCGTTTCAGCGACATGAAGTCGTGGGTTTTCCAACGCGATGGAAAGGATTTCGTGATCGATGACGCATGCCCGGTCCGCACGGATACTGGACGAGCTGAGGGGGCGCATTGCGCATCTTGATGGATCGTCTTCACGTCAGTCCGCTGTTCTGCCATTCGGTCTTCCCGAAATCGACTGTCATCTACCGGGCGGTGGCCTTGCGCTCGGAGCTCTGCATGAAGTTGCCGGCGGAGGTAACGGCGCCATCGATGGGGCCGCGGCAGCGCTTTTCGTCGCCGGCGTGGCCGCACGGACGTCTGGCAAAGTTCTTTGGTGCGTGACGCGGCAGGATTTATTCATGCCGGGCCTGACGCAGGTCGGATTGTCTCATAACCGGGTACTTCTCGTGGAATGCCGGGACGAGACTGGCGTCCTCGATTGCTTCGAGGAGGGGCTACGCTGCAACGGTCTTGGCGCCGTGATCGGCGAAGTTGCCCGAATGTCGATGACGGCGTCGAGGCGCCTGCAGCTCGCGGCCGAAGCGTCCGGCGTCCTCGGGTTCGCAGTCCGACGATGGCGCCGCCAGGCGGATGCATCGGACTACGGACATCCGACTGCCGCCGTCACCAGATGGAGAATTTCGGTTCTCCCGTCTGAGCCGCTTCCTGTACCGGGCGTCGGCCGCGCGCGCTGGTATCTCGAACTACTCCGATGTCGTGCCGCAGAAAGTGCTGATTATGTGGTCGAAGCCTGCGATGCCTCGGGTCGTCTCAATCTACCTGCCGACATGGGCGACGGACGTCCATCGAAGGACGCTTGGACATCAGGCGCCCGGCGTTGAAATGCCGCTGATCATGGCAGGCCGCGAGGGAAGCCGCCGGGTCATCGTCGCGGCAGATGCGGCGGCGCGAGCCGTCGGCCTGAGGGTCGGCATGACGGTCGCGAAAGCTCAGGCTCTGGTCAAAGACGTCATCGTTGAAGAGCATCGACCTGACTTCGATCGCCGGGAGCTGGAGCGTCTCGCCTTGTGGTTCCTTGGCAACTACGCGCCTATTGTTGCGATCGATCCTCCGGACGGCGTCGTGATCGACACGACCGGCGCAGATCATCTGCACGGCAACGAGCTTCTCATGGTCTCTGGAATGGTCAATCGGCTCCATGCCATGGGCATCGCCGCGCGCGCCGCCGTGGCGGATAGCTGGGGCGCCGCGCATGCCATTGCGCGTCACGGTCGTGAAGCTGTTGCCGTCGTTCCGGAAGGCGACGTGGCTGCTTCCATTCTTGATCTTTCCATCCTCGCACTCCGGCTTGATGCAGACATCGTCTCGTCGTTGCGCACGCTCGGTTTCGAGCGGATCCGGGATCTGGAGACGACACCACGTGCGCCGCTGGCGTTGCGGTTCGGCCCCCAAATCGGCCGCAGGCTGGACCAGGCTCTCTGCAGGGTCCCTGAGCCGATTGATCCGATCCGGCCGCCGGACGCGATCGAAGTGCGCAGGGCGTTTGCCGAGCCGATCTCTGCCGCCGAGACCATCGCCCGATACGTCGGCAAGCTCGTGCGCGCGATCTGTGCTCTTCTCGAGGAGCAGGGTGTCGGTGTCCGCAGGCTCGATCTCATATGCCAGCGCGTCGATAGCGGCATTCAAGTCGTCAGGGCAGGAACGGCCAAGCCTGTGCGGGACGTCGCTCGCCTAACGCGCCTGCTTTGCGATCGGATCGAGACCGTCGATCCCGGTTTTGGCATCGAAATCCTTCTCCTTTCCGCGAGCCGGGTGGAACCACTCGACGCTGTCCAGACCGCATCGTCCCTGATCGAAGAACCCGAGGCCGATGTCGGCGGACTGGTGGACGTCATTGCGAACAGGGGACATCGCGTCTACAGGATCGCCGCGGTCGAGAGCGACGTTCCAGAGCGGTCCTTCATGCTCGTCCCACCCCTTGCCGATGATGACGAGATCGGGTGGCCGGCGCACTGGCCACGGCCATCAAGGCTCCTCCTGCAGGCGGAGCCGATCCAGTGCATCGCGCCGCTGCCTGACCATCCGCCTGTTCGCTTCACCTGGCGTGGCATCCGGCATGTCGTCAAGCGCGCAGACGGACCGGAACGCGTGCACGGAGAATGGTGGAAGCGGGATAAGGAGTTGCTTGCCGTCCGCGACTACTTTTCAGTCGAAAACGAAGCCGGTGAGCGCTTTTGGATTTATCGCCAGGGTGACGGAGAGCACGGCGACAGCGGTTCCGGGAACTGGTTCCTCCAGGGGATATTCGGATGACAGGGCCGCGATATTCCGAGCTTCAGGTCACGACGCACTTCAGCTTTCTCCGCGGCGCGAGTTCCTGCGAGGAGCTCTTTGCGACGGCGGCGTCGCTCGGTATCGAGGCGCTGGCGGTTGTTGACCGGAATTCGTTGGCCGGGATTGTGCGGGCACATCAGGCGGCCAAGGATACTGGCGTCCGATTGGTCGTCGGTTGCCGGCTCGATCTTCGTGACGACGTATCCATTCTCGTCTATCCGACCGCCCGCCCCGCCTATTCGAGGCTTTGTCGGCTGTTGTCTCTTGGAAAGGGGCGGGCGGGCAAGGGCAAATGCGACCTCTCCTGGGATGACGTCGTGGCGTTCGGAGAGGGTCTCCTTGTCGTGTTGCTTCCAGACCTCGCCGACGACGCCTGCGCGATCCAGCTCCGGCGCCTTCGCAAGGACTTCGAGGGGCGCTGCTATCTTGCTCTCACGCTTCGACGTCGTCCCAACGATCAACTCAGACTTCATCATCTTTCGAATCTTGCCGCGCAGGCGGGTGTTCCAACCGTCGTCACGAACGACGTTCTCTATCACGATCGGGACAGGCGGATGCTGCAGGACATCGTCACCTGCATCCGCCACAACGTGACGATCGACAAGCTTGGGCGACGGAAGGAGATGTTTGCGGATCGCTACATCAAACCACCGGAGGAAATGCATCGGCTCTTCAGGCGATATCCCGAAGCATTGGCGAGAACCTCCGAGATCGTCGAACGCGCGAAATTCAGTCTCGATCAGCTCACATATCAATATCCCGAAGAAATCCTGATCCCCGGACTGACGGCGCAGCAGGCTTTGGAGAAGCTCACCTGGGAGGCAGTGCCGAACCGATATCCGGAAGAGCTGCCCGACGATGTCGAGAAAATCCTGAAACACGAACTGGCGCTCATTGCCCGGCTCGACTACGCGCCGTACTTTTTGACGGTGAATTCTATCGTGCAGTTCGCCCGCTCCGAAGGCATCGTGTGCCAGGGGCGAGGTAGTGCTGCGAACTCCGCGGTTTGTTACGTCCTCGGCATCACCTCGATCGATCCCTCTCGCAACGATCTGCTGTTCGAGCGTTTCATTTCCGAAGAAAGGCGGGAGCCGCCCGATATCGATGTCGATTTCGAACACGACCGTAGGGAGATCGTGATCCAGTGGATCTACGAGACCTACGGCCGCCACCGGGCCGCTCTATGTTCGGTCGTCACGTCATACCGCGCGAAGGGGGCGTTGCGCGACGTCGGCAAAGCCCTTGGCCTGCCCGAAGACCTGACGAAGATGCTGTCGTCGTCAGTATGGGGTTTCAGCGAGGAGATCGGCGAAAAGGACGCCAAGCGGCTGAACCTCAACGCCACCGACCGCCGGCTCAGGCTGGCGCTCGAACTCTCGCAGCAGCTTGTTGGAACACCGCGACACCATTCGCAGCATCCAGGCGGCTTCGTCCTGACGCACGAGCGCCTGGACGAGCTCGTTCCGATCGAGCCCGCCGCCATGATCAACCGGCAGATCGTCGAGTTCGACAAGGACGATATCGACATTCTGAAATGGATGAAGATGGATGTGCTGGGTCTCGGCATGCTGTCCTGCATGAAGCGCAGTTTCGACCTGCTGGAACAGTACAAAGGCGTCACGCTCGATCTCGCGACCATCCCTCCCGAAGACCCGCGGACATATGCGATGATCCGGCGCGCGAATACGTTGGGCGTCTTTCAGATCGAGAGCCGCGCCCAGATGAGCATGTTGCCGAGGATCAAGCCGAGAACCTTCTACGACCTCGTCATAGAGATCGCCATCGTCAGGCCCGGTCCGATCCAGGGGCAGATGGTGCATCCCTACCTTAAGCGGAGAGCCGGTCTCGAGAAGATCGAATATCCGACGCCGCAGTTGGAGAAAGTCCTGTCGAAAACCTTGGGCGTCCCGCTGTTTCAGGAGCAGGCGATGCGGATCGCCATCGAGTGCGCTGGGTTCTCTCCGGGTGAAGCCGACCAGCTCAGACGGGCCATGGCGACCTTTAAACATACGGGTGGCGTCAGTAAGTTTGGGGCGAAGCTTATCCAGGGGATGGTCGACAATGGCTACGAACCCGAATTCGCGGTGAACACGTTCAGGCAGTTGGAGGGATTCGGATCTTACGGCTTCCCGGAATCCCATTCCGCCAGTTTCGCTCTGATCGCCTACGCGAGTTCCTGGATGAAGTGCTGGCACCCGGAAGTGTTTTGCGCCGCGCTACTGAACTCGCAACCGATGGGATTTTATGCGCCGGCGCAAATCGTGCGCGATGCTCGGCAGCACGGCGTCGAAGTGCGGCCCGTTTGCGTCAATGCGTCCAGATGGGACTGCACGCTGGAAGAGAAGGACGACGGATCCTTTGCCGTGCGTCTCGGCATGCGCCTGGTCAAGGGGCTCGCCAATGCCGATGGCGCAGCTATCGTTGCCTCACGGGAGGACCGTCCGTTCGCGTCCGTCGACGACATGTGGAGGCGGGCAGGGGCGCCATCCGTGGCACTCACGAGACTTGCCGAGGCGGACGCCTTCAGGGAAACGTTTGGTATCGCGAGGAGGGATGGGCTGTGGGCCATCGAGGGACTTCGGGACGAACCCCTGCCGCTGTTTACTGCGGCTGCGGCTCGCGAACAGAAAGTCATCCCCGAGGCTATTGAGCCTGTGGTTGCTCTCCGCCCGATGACAGGCGGCAGTGAGGTGGTGGAAGATTACGGTCACATCGGATTGTCGCTTCGTCGGCATCCGCTCGCATTCCTGCGGGAGGATCTTCGCCGGAGACGGATCGCGACTTGCGAAGACGTTATGAACGCGCGGGATGGGAAATGGCTGGAAACAGCTGGCCTCGTTCTGGTCCGGCAACGGCCTGGCTCTGCCAAGGGCGTCATGTTCATAACCCTGGAGGACGAGACCGGGATCGCGAACTTGGTGGTCTGGGTGAAGACTTTCGAGAAATACCGGCCGGTCGTTCTGGGCGCCAGCATGATGGGCGTCTATGGCAGGGTGCAAAGGGAAGGGGAGGTGATCCATCTCGTGGCGCATCGGTTGACCGACCTGTCTGCCGAACTTGCGAGCGTAGGGCAACGCGACGGCGCATTCCCCTTGCCGCACGGCCGGGGAGACGAGTTCCATCATTCAAGTCCGACGCCTGATCCAAGGGGGATGCCAAAAATCAGGGACATCGTTGATCCATACGGCCACATAGATCAGATACGGGTGAAGACGAGGGATTTCCGCTAGCCGGAATCGTGTGCGAGTTGCCAACTGCTGCTCATCCAAGCTCCTGGGCGAGCCCGATCAGAAGGCCCTCGGGGCCACGAATGTAGCAAAGCTTATAGGCTTCCTCATATCGGACGATATCTCCGACAAGCTGAGCGCCGTGTACACGCAGCCTCACGACCGTCTCGTCGACGTCGTCGACCGTGAACATGGCTCTTAGATATCCCAGAGCGTTAACGGGTGCATTCCGATGATCGGCTGCGATTGCAGGTCTGAGAAACTGCGAAAGCTCGACGCGGCTGTGTCCATCCGGAGTTCGCATCATGGCGATCTCGACACGCTGGTCACTCAGACCAGTGACCCGACCTGCCCACTCGCCCTCGATCATCGCACGGCCCTCAAGTTCTAGCCCCAGAGCCTCGAAGAAGGCTATCACCACGCCGAGGTTTTCAACGACGATCCCGATGTTGTCCATGCGCTTGACTGCCATTCGCTTCATCCTACAGTTGTTGTCTCGACTTTCTTCTTCAGCGTCTAAACCGCCGCCAAACGCCATAAATGGCTTCGGCGCCGCAAAATAGGAGCGTTGGCCGTTAATCGCCAATACGGCGCCAAAACCAACGAGGAGAAAGCGGCCGCTGGTCAGGAGTTACTCAATCTGAATTCGAGCTACGTTTCTTTCCACGGCTCTGTCTTCCTGAACCTAATAGGCGAGATGCCGCTGCTCAAGGAGCTTAAGGCGTATCGATAAAGATAGGTAGGGGCAGGACTTACCCTTCGATTTACCAAGCTGTCACTTGCGCCGCGAACTGGTGGCGCGACATCGCTCTTGTCACCGGGTTTCGCGATACGATTGTTCATGACTTTGGGGGCAATCGAAGATCTCGAGCTTCGGGGATCGGGCTCGGCAAAGTGTCGGATGCGGGATCAAACGTCGCCGTCATACCGACACTCTGGAAGTGAGGAGCGGGAATTTCCGGCAGAACCGAATGGGATTGATGGCTTATCGAAGAAGACCGTCCAGATCGAACTCGTCCCAACCGCGAAGATTTGAAGATGTACCGTCCAGACGTTCTCCATCTATCTTCTTGGTCTTCTTAGCCTTCTTCAGCGAACGCGTGAGCTTCGCCTGATAGGCGGCTCGCTGTCTCTTTTCCGCCTTCGCCTCGGCGTCTTCCACCCGCCATTCGTCGACGGCGCCCCGGTCGAGAAGGTCCTCGACTATCTTGGGATCAAAAACATGGAATGTGATCCTCCGTGCGCGCCCGTTCAGCCTTACGGTACGCGTACCCGCACTCGGCAGACGGCCGTCCGCAAGCCAGCGATGTCGTTCGCCCGTCTTGATGGTGAAGATGTCCTCAATCTCACGTGGTATGACTGGAAGGGCTTCGACGTCCTCCATTGCCCTTGCGACGATGGCGGCCGCGGCGTTGAATGCGGTCTTGTCGCTAGCCGGCATCGCCAGAATGATGTCGCTGCCATCTAATAGGAGCGACTTTTTCAAAGCGGCGGGAAGACGCGCTTGCATCTCTTGTAGTATTCCTTTTGCGCGGACTGACGATCCCATCGTCGCTGACGTGGTCAGTGTCCATGTCTTGAGCAGTTCGACATCGTGTTTTTCGTTCTTCGGCATAAGCGCTACATGGGTTTGAAGGTGCCAAGCGTCAACGGCTGAGTGGCGGGGTGTGACAATCCCCCAAACGTTCGAGCTTAAACCGCATTTCTGGCTATCATGGCCCTCCGCGGGGCACCCGATCGCCACTCAGGTGGTGATCTCAACCGGCGTCCCGTCTGGCATAGTGATTACGGCTTCCCAGAAACCATCCCCGGTCCAGCGCGGCCCCGATTTCAGACAGCATTCTACGGCACAGCGCTCCGCCAGAGCACTGACGGCTTCCTCGCTCCCAAGCCCGATCGCAATGTGATGCCAGCCGACGCTCTTTGCCGGCCCATCCTCGACCCAGGGGCCGGTCATCAGCTCGATCTTGTCGCCGTCCGGGAGTGTGATGAAACGGGAGGCGAAGCCCGGACGGTTTTTGCTTTGATAGAGGTCTCCGACCGACGCCTGAAAGTGGCGAACCCAGAAGGCGGCGGATGCGTCGAGGTCACGTGTCCAAAGTGCGGTGTGCTGCTAGCTGCCTCGCTGCAGCCCTTGCCGTCAGGCTGGTAGGCCAGCGGTCTCAAGTGCAGCCTTGGCAGCATCGATCTCGTCGAGTTGCCATTTGTAGAAACAGTAGGCCTTGTCGTGCGTGGGAATGATCCCCATTGCGTCGAGCGTCCATTTTCGTTCGATGGCCTTGATGAAGATTTCGTCTTCGCGAGCCTGAAGTTCATCGAGGTTGAGGTTGTTGAACATGTGATGCAATCCTCTGTCATGCTTTGCGATTGTGTGTTCTCAAAATATGCTCCGGCGCCGTTGTCGTCGTGTCAACCATTGTGAGGACCGTGTTCCGGAATCCGCGAGACGCGATCCCTCTGACAAAAAGTCTCTCCCCTCGTTCCGAAAAGAGTGGACTTGGCGGGCGCTCTAACGATTTGTCTTATCATTGCGTGAATACTTCGGCCTTTCGACCGCGGCCAAAAAGTTCCGCCGTGACGAAACGTCATGGAAGGTCTCTGTATCCGCAGGGTCGAGCCGATGCTTGCCGACTTCGCAGGCGGTGCGCTTGGCGTTGATCTCAACGCTGGCCATTTCTCAGCGGCACTCGCAGGTGCCGACGGCAACCCGGTCGAATCCTTCACCTTCCCCTGTGTGACCTATGGCAAGTCGTCGGACCAGACGAAGGACGCGGTGCGCAAGGTTGCCGCGTAGATCGCCGCTTTGGCCAAGCGCCTTGGCGTCCTAGTTGTATCGGAGAAGCTGGGCTTCGCCAAGAAGAAGGCGGCGCTGAAGGATTCGGGCGATCCACGCTGATGGCCGCTAAGGCTGCGCCGGCAGAACAAGACAGCGATCGGGCGGGAGGGAGAATTCGAGTTCGCTCCCGACGGCGACGGGGACCGGCCAGTCGAGACGGACACGCGCCGCGCCGATTTCCAGGCCCAGACGCCAGCACCGCCCCTGGTAGGCGAGCGAGCGGACGCGTCCACGAAGCCGAGAATCCGGATGCTCTTCTGAAGGCCGACCGTCTTCCGGACGCACCACGAGCATTCCGTTTCCCTGCAACGGGCAGCAGATGCGAAGTGGCGGCGTCTCGATCGATTCGAGCTTGAAATGGCCATCCGAAACGCAGCCTGCCAGCAGCGAAAATCCGCCGATGAAGCCCGCCACGAAGGCATCCGCCGGCGCCTCGTAGATACGCTGCGGCGTGTCGTATTGGGCGATCATCCCGTCGCGCATGACCGCGATCCGGTCGGTGACGGCCATCGCCTCGGCCTGGTCATGGGTCACATAGACGACGGTTATGCCTTCGCTTCGCACCAGTTCCATCATCTCCACGCGCATGTCCTCGCGCAGCGCCGCATCGAGGTTGCTCAGCGGCTCGTCGAACAGCATGAGCGCGGGACGCGACGCAAGACAGCGGGCTATCGCCACCCGTTGCTGCTGGCCGCCGGAAAGCGCGGCCGGGTAGCGGTTTCGAAGGTGATCTAGGCGGGCCACTTCAAGCGCGTGGTCGATGCGTCTCTTCGCTTCGTTCTCGGTGAGCCGCTGGGATTGAAGGGCAAAAGTGAGATTGCCTTCGACGGTCATATGCGGCCAGAGCGCGTAGTCCTGAAACACCATGCCGATGCGTCGACGTTCGGGTGGCGTCGTTGCGTGTGTTGACCACAACACCTTCTCGCCCAACGTGATAAGGCCCGCGTCCGGAGAGATCAGACCGGCGATGGTTCGCAATAGCGTCGTCTTGCCGGAGCCAGACGCGCCGAGGAGCGAAACGACCTCGGAAGGACGGACTTCGAGGCTGAGCGACTTCAGGACTGGTTTGCCGTCCAGCGCCTTGCTGATGTTGGTGCATGTGAGCGCGGCGGTCATGCGTTGCCTTTCGAAATGGCGCCGACGGTGATGTATCGGCGGACCGCAAGCCAGATCGTCCCGGAAATACCACCGGCGGCGATCATCGCGACCAGCGCAACCGCCGCTGCGAGACCATCACTGTCGTGATTGAGAAGACGGACGACAAAGGGCGGCATCGGGCTGCCGGTAACCGGGATGAGCAGTTGCGAGACGGGTAACTCGAACGTCGTACGAATGAAGGTCAGCAAGAGCGCTGTGATCACCGCAAGCAGCACAAGGGGCAGGGTGATGCGCAGGAGCCGGGTCAGCCGGTTGGCGCCGTGCAACCGCGCGGCGTCGTTCAGGCTCGGCGCCAACTGGCCCACGGCCGAGATGATGACGATGAGGCAGTAGGGCAGCGCCGTCGCAACATAGCCGGTGACAAGAAGCGAAGGCTGCCCGTATCGTGGCAACGGCCAGTCGCGGAAGCCCGGCAGGCGGTTCCAGACGAGGATATAGCCGAAACCGAGCACGATCCCCGGTATAGCGATCGTTCCGATCGAAAGGCCGGTAACGATCGCCTTCATGGTCGGGCCGGCGCGCTCCAGGCGGGCGCTGAGCACAAGGGCGATCCCCACCGAAAGCAGGGCAGCGAGCGCAGAATAAGCCAGGCTGCGCAGAAGCGCAGTGTTTACAGGCGTGCCAATGGTTGCGGCCAAACGCAGGTTGTCCAGCGTGAAGTTCGATGCCTCGAGCCCGTGGCCCAGCGTTGCGGTGAAGGTGCGCACAAGGATCACTGCAAGCGGCAGATAGAGGGCACATGTGCAGACAAGCAGCGCGATGATCGAGGCGGGCCAGCGCCAGCGTCCCACGTCTATCGTCCTCGTGCTGCGCATGCGCCCTGAAATGAGCTTCACCCCGGCCTGACGCCGCAGCAGCCGGTCGGCGAATACGACGACCAGGATGATACAGAGCAGAATGAGCGCCTGCGCGCCTGCCATCGGGAAATCGACCGGATAGTCGCTCGCGGCGGCATAGATGCCGTAGGTGAGAACGCCAAAGCCCGAGGTCTTGGCGATCGTGGCCGCAAGGCCGAAGTCGGAGAGCACCTCGGCGAAGGTGGCGATCATCGACAGCACGATGGCGGGCATTAGCAGCGGGATGTTGACACCTAGCCAAATCCGCACGGGTCCTGCGCCCGACAGGCGTGCCGCATCCTCCAGATCGCTCCCCAGTCCGGCAAGCGAACCGCCGATGATGAAGGTGGCCAGTGGGAAAAGGCTGAGCGTGTGGACGAACACCAGACCTGCGATACCGAAGAAGGCGTCGGACATTGCTCGCGGCAGCAGCCCGAGCTGTGCCAGGTAGCCGCCCGGAGCCATCAGGAGGACCCAGGAGAGTGCCTTGAGATAGGATGGCGTTAGAAACAGGCCATCCGCGCCTCGGCGGGCGCGAGGCGCTCGAGAGCGGTCTCCACGCGGACGTCGAAGGGAATTCTCTCCGCCTGCGCTTCAGCCATGCGATCCTCGCTGATGTTGCGTTTGCTACCGGTATGTAAACTAGGTAGCGTTCACGACAGGCGTGTGACGAGGATCGTGCTGAGCTGGAAGTCGACCATTTGCCCCGTGGCAACCAAGGCCGCTGAGGCGCTGGACATCCACTACAAGACCGTCACCCAGCGGCTTGTCCGTATAAGGTCGGCGGCGACGGGTTCAATGAGGCTCGCTAACGCGGTCAAAGATCAATTTGCTCTGGCGGTGCGCAGGGCGCTGTCAATCTCTATGCCGAGATACCAAATCGCACTTTCCAATTTTCTGCTGATCCTTAGTCAGTTCCGTCACCTTCGGCAAACTGCCCCAACGCCTGCGGGCTGGTGATTGTCACCGATCGATAGGTGTAGTCGACCCAGCCGGCAGACGCGAAGCGCCGCATGGCCATGTTGACCTGCTGCCGCGACGCGTTGGCCATCACCCCAAGTTCGCTTTGCGACAATGGAATGGGCGTGTCGCCGAGCCAGCCGGCGCGATGGAGGACCGAGGCGATTCTCCGACCGACGCTGCGTTTCTGCAAATCGTGTACGATGCGAATGAGGGCGTCGACGGTAAATACCGTGTTCAGGCTCACTGCCCGCAATACGGTGGGATCGCGAGCCGTCATCTGTTCGAGGACGTCGAGCGGCACGTGCATCATCCAGGACTCGCCGAGCGTTCTTAATTCGATCCGGCGTGGCTGCCCGGTGAGGAACGGACCTTCTCCCGTCCATGCACCGGGAATGCCGAGATGGATTAGACGAGGAACCGCGTCGGGCGGCGCGGAATTGATCGTCAGAGAGCCGGCTACAAGCCCGTACATCCCGCCGCTCGGATCACCATAGCGGTAGATGATCTCATCGGAGGTGAAGCGCTGCAGCCGTGCATTGCGCAACAACTCGGTGCGGAAAGGCTCCGTCATATTTGCGAGCCATGTGCCCGCGCGCATGATCCGCTCGGCCTTCTCCCGTGTCAAATCCAACGTCGCCCCTCCCCATTGTCGGAACTCCCATGAAATATCCTTTGCCGATCGGCTACAGGACGGCCAGGCATGCGCACGGTTCCATCGTGGCGGCACAACAACCCACTCGACCGATTTGCCGCCTTGGCAATCTAAAATTTTGCAGATTGTCCGGATTCAGACAATCCTATGTTGTCCAATATGCAATCCCCTTTGCATCGATGATGATTGGCGGCGGCAATTCCCAAGCGTTGATCCCGATCGGGAAGGCTTGGTCTCGGGCTGACATCTCATTCGACGGTCCCGCAATGAATAGGCGTGGACCGTGTTCAGATCCATCGGAGGCGAGACCAATTGATGAAAGCTCGGGCAGTCGTTGCAACCACTTTGTTATTCGCCGTTGTTGCCGGGGCGTCCGCAAGGGCCGCCGATCTCCCGCAGCCGTTCATCGTCCCCGAGGCCAAGCCGGCCGAGGATAGTGGCTGGACATTTGCCGTCAGCCCCTATTTCTGGGGCGCCGGCGTCTCCGGCGATGTCGGGCAATTCGGTTTGCCCGCAACTCATCTCCAATCCGACTTCGGTGATATTCTCAAGGATCTCGACTTCGGCTTCATGGCTGTCGGTGAAGCACGTTACGACCGCTTCAGCGTCTTCGGCGATGTAATTTACACCAAGGTGTCTTCCGGGCGAGCAACGCCGCTCGGTATCGTCGCAAGCAGTGTCGATGTCACGTCCAAGACGTTCGCCGGGCTTGCCGGTGCGGGCTACGCCGTCCTTCAGGACCGGCGCAGCAATCTCGATATCGTGGCGGGCGCGCGCGTCTGGAATGCCCGCACCGAAATCTCCTTCTCCGGGGGGCTTCTGGATAGCGCCGCAGGCAGTGACAGCGCCACATGGGTGGATGCCATGGGCGGTTTTCGCGGGCGTTATTTCCTGACGGATAGCATTTATCTCAGTGCCTGGGGCCTGGTCGGTGCGGGCCAGGCCAAGCTTGACTGGGACGTTGCCGCCGGTGCCGGCTACGAGTTCAATCACGAAATCTCGGCTATCGCTGGTTATCGTGCACTCGGCGTCGACTACAGCAAGAACGACTTTGTTTTCGACGTGGTGCAGCAAGGCCCGATTCTTGGCTTGGTCGTGCACTTCTAATCATCCGTCCGCCAACCTGTTTCTTTTGGTTCAACTTGGGAGAACTTCCATGTTTTTCGCCAGACTGACTGTTTCAGCAATGCTCATTGCGGCTTC
>JAGWJK010000879.1 GCA_028865845.1 Rhizobiaceae bacterium | reverse complement strand
GGAAGAAATTCCACCGTCCGCGATACGAAGCAAATGGGGCTGGTTCGTCGCGCTGGGGGTGCTTCTGCTTTTGTTCGGCGCGGTTGCGTTGGGAAACCTGTTCGTCGCCACGGTTGCTTCGGTTTATTACATCGGCGTGCTGATGCTCATCGGCGGCATCGTGCATTTGGTGCATGCGTTTCAGGTTCGCGGTTGGGACCATATTCTGTTCTGGGCGCTGAGTGGCCTGATCTATGTGCTCGCCGGCGCTTTCGCATTTACCAATCCGCTGCTCGCTTCTGCGGCGCTGACATTTTTTCTGGCTGTTACCCTCATCATCGCCGGGACGTTTCGCGTCTGGGTCGGCCGCAAGCTCAAGCCGGAGCGCGGATGGATCTGGATCGTCATCGGCGGCGTGGTGACGGCGATCGCCGGCTTTGCCATCGCTCTCGGCTGGCCCGTCAACAGTCTCTGGGTGCTCGGCCTCTTCCTGGCTGCCGACCTGATTTTTCAAGGCTGGACACTGGTGGCCTTCGGCCTTGGCCTACGCGGCTGATCCGTTGGCCGCAAAAGTCGTAAGGTGGGTCGAAGCGGTTTATGACCATCTACTACTTTTTGACAGGGGCTCCGCCTAGGTCTACTCTATGGCCACTGTCGGGAGGACGACAGCGCGACGCGGTTGACGTAACGGCAACCTGCCCTAGTTTCGAGAGGTCGCCATCCGCATCGGATGGATCGTCGTTGATGCGAGCGGGGCAATATCTGCTCCAATCCCGTGGACTGAAGGCGGAACACCGCCGCAAATGCCAAAGAAATGACAAGGGAGGAATATCCATGCCGATGGTAACGGTTTCCATCTCTCCGCTGCAGGCCGCCGGTATCCGGGCGGCCGTCGATACAGGTTCCTATGCTTCCAGCAGTGAAGTCGTCCGGGAAGCACTGAGGATGTGGGATGCGGCCCGCAAGCGCGGAGATATCTGCGACGTGCGCCGCGCTGCGAATGACGCCGATAGCATGACCAAGAGCGGTCGTTGTGTCGCTGACATGTTTGCCGATTACGAGTCGGAAAAACTCCGGCACAATTAGGCCGCCTGTGACTGTGAAATGACGTGCCGCTGCTTCGTATCGGGGCGGATCGGTTATGGTTAACGCTTCTTTACCATTCACGAAACTTTCACATCCGGGAAAGGTTTCGTTGAGGGTTGTGGCGCATCTTGGGCCGAAAACGCGCCGGATACGAAGTTTAATCAAAAATTTAGTTTTAAAATCACAGTGGAGATCGGCATGCCCTTGACTGCCGCCGTCGAGCCGGGCGTTTTGCGCCGGTATGCGAGCGACCAGATTGTCACGCTTGCCAAACTCGTCATCGAAAATGCTTTTCAGCCGATCGTCGAGGCCGGAACCGGCGCCATTTTCGGTTATGAATCGCTGATGCGCGGCCAGGAGCGCATCGGCTTCGATACGCCCCTCCAGATTCTCGACGAGGCGGAACGCACCGGTCAGCTGCTCGGCCTGGAGCAGATGGTGACGAGCCGGGCGATCGCGAAGTTCGCGACCCTTGCGAACGCCGGCAGCGCAACGCTGTTTCTCAATCTCGATGTCCGTTTGATCCCGCAGGGCGAGTGTCTGATCGACAACCTGCTGACGCACATGCGCAAGGCGAATGTGGCGCCGTCCTCCATCTGCTTCGAATTTTCGGAACGCTTCGACAATACCAGCGTGCCGGAGTTCTCGGCCCTGGTCAAAAAAATGCGAAATGCCGGGTTCAAGCTGGCGATCGACGATTTCGGCGTCGGCCATGGCGAGATCAAGCTGCTTTCGGATTATCCGGTCGACTACCTCAAGATCGACCGCCATTTCGTGGCTGGCATCGATAGCAGCGCCCGCAAGCGCCACATCCTGCGAAATCTCGTCAACATCGCCCATGTCCTCGGCACACGCGTGGTCGCAGAAGGCATCGAGACCGAGCCGGAGTTCCTGACCTGCCGCGAGTTCGGCGTCGATCTCGTGCAGGGGTGGTTCATCGCCCGCCCGACGACGATCATCAGCGAATTGAAGCCCGGTTATCCGCATCTGCAGGACCTCGGCAAGGTCGCGCGCAACAGCCAGTCGCTCGACGAGATCCTGATCCGCAAGCAGATCGAGGTGTTGCCCACCATCCGCGAAAACGACAGCATCGACAGCGTTTTCGAGCTCTTTCGCCGCAACCCGCGTCGTGCCTATTTCCCCGTCGTCAACGACAATGGCGAGCCGCGCGGCGTCATTCACGAATATCAGCTGAAGGAATATATCTATCAGCCCTTCGGCCGCGATCTGTTGAAGAACAGGGTCTATAAGCGCTCGATCTCGCATTTCGTCGAGATGGCGCCGATCGTCGGGCTCGATTCCGACGCCGACACGCTGATGTCGATCTTCGCCAACATGGAAAGCAGCGATTGCCTGATTGTAACCGAGGGCACGCACTATGCCGGCATCGTTTCGGCCGCCTCGCTGATCAAGGTCATCAACGAGAAACAGCTGAAGATCGCCCAGGACCAGAATCCGCTGACCGGCCTGCCGGGCAACCGCGCCATCCATGATTTCATGCAGAGTGCCGGCCGCGACGGCGATGAGGTCAGGCATTTCTGCTACTGTGACTTCGACAACTTCAAGCCCTTCAACGATGCCTATGGCTTCCATCTCGGCGATCATGCCATTTCGCTTTTTGCAGCGCTAATGCGGCGCTATTTCTTCGCCGACCGCCATTTCCTCGGCCATGTCGGCGGCGATGATTTCTTTATCGGCGTGACTGGCTGGTCGGTGGCCGAGTTGCGCGAGGTCCTGGACCGCCTGCTTGCCGATTTCCATGCCGACGTACTGGAACTCTACTCGCAGGAGGATCGCGCTGCAGGACGCATCCGCGGCCACGATCGCAGCGGTGCCGAAGCGCTGTTTCCGCTGATGCGTTGCTCCCTCGG
>JAGWJK010000878.1 GCA_028865845.1 Rhizobiaceae bacterium | reverse complement strand
GAGGCCGCCGAGCGCCGGCCACCACATCCAGTGGATCGGCAGTTTTTCGAAAGCGTCTTCGATGCGATAGAGCAAGGTCGTCAGCATGCCCGATTGCAGACCAGATATGATGCCGACGACTGCCGCCAGCAAGATACTCCACCATGAGATCGGCATGTCGAATTGTGCCGGAAAGAGTGCGCCGCTGCCGATCAGAAGCGGCCGCCAGGTGGTGGAGACGCAGGCGGCAATCGCGACCGGAATGAAGCTGCGCGGCTTCCATTCGAAGAGCAACAATTCGACGGCGAGCATGACGGCGGCGATCGGGGTGCCGAAGATCGCGGTCATGCCGGCGGCCGCGCCCGCAACCAGCAAGGTTTTGCGCTCGGCGGCACTCAGATGAAAGAATTGGGCAAACAGCGAGCCGATGGCGCCGCCGGTCATGATGATTGGGCCTTCGGCGCCGAACGGACCGCCGGTGCCGATCGAGATGGCGGAGGACAGGGGTTTCAGAACGGCGACTTTCGGCGACATGCGGCTACCGCCGATCAGGATCGCCTCGATTGCTTCCGGGATGCCATGGCCGCGGATTTTTTCCGAGCCGTAGCGGGCCATCAAGCCGATGACGATGCCGCCAAGGATTGGCGCTGCCACCATCCAGGGCGAACGCGCGACCGTGTTCATCGACAGCGGCTCGACGCTGATCCTGAAGTGCCAGACGGCATTGCTGACGAAGGCGATCAGGTTGATCAGTACGGCTGCGGACAGCGCTCCGCCGGTGCCGACCACGAGCGCCATGGCGGCAAGAACCAGCACGCGCTTGTCGGTGGTGAAATCTCCGTTGTCTTTTCGCGAGGCACCGCCGGAGAAATCGTGGGCGGGTCGATCTGGCGCGTTGATGTGCTGCATGGGATGCTTTCTGTGCTAAAGCGCGGCGATACATGGCCGCACGCGGCTGATGGCAATTATATCGTAATGCGATATAAATCAATCGCCGCGGACGGGATACTTTGACGGGGACGAGGATATTGGTGCGAAAAGCAGGCGAGGCTCTATCGCAGGCGGACTACGAGGCGTTGGCGACGCTGCGTTATACCCTGCGCAAATTCATGGATTTCAGCACGTCCGCCGCAAATGACGAGGGGTTGCCGCCGCAGCAGCACCAGGCGCTGCTGGCGATCAAGGGCAATCCCGAAGGCGGGGCGATGACGATCGGCATGCTGGCGGAGCGGCTGATCATCGCGCCGCATACGGCAACGGAACTGGTCGGACGACTGATCGAGGCCGGTTATGTCAGCCGCCACCCTGATCCGAGTGACAAGCGGCGCCAGACCTTGCAATTGACCGGGAAGTCCGAGGATATCCTGCATCGCCTGAGTGCCATCCATCTGAGGGAAATTCGGGAGATGGCGCCCAGGCTGATCGAGGTTCTGACGCAGTTGCAGACCGGCGAGAGCGACGAATAGAGCAGCCAATGCCGGCGTCGGCATTGGCTGCTCTCGAAGTGAAATGGCTTTATTGGCCGAGCCGCACGCCGCCGTCGCAAATCAGCGTGTGGCCGCTGGTAAAACCATTGCCGATCAGGAAGGCGATGGCATCGGCGATTTCGTCGGAGCGACCGACGCGTCCGACAGGTGTGCGGGCGCCGAAGCCGGCGAAGGTCGGTGCTTTCTGCTCCTCCGTCAGGAAGTCCCACCAGGGCGTGTCGACAACGCCGGGCGATACGCAATTGACCCGGATTGGCTTCAATTCGACGGCGAGGATTGGCGTAAGGGCTGCGATGGCGGCGTTGATGGCGCCGAGCCCTGCCGTTCCGGGCATCGCCGCCTGCGCGGAGACGGCCGAGACGAAGGTGATGCTGCCTTCCTTCGAAAGATGCGGCAAGGCGGCCTGCGCACAGGCGAAATGCGCTATCGTTTTCTGCTCGAAGCCTTTTTTCAGATCGGAGAGATCAACCGTGGCGAAAGGTCCGGCGCCATGGCCGCCGCCGAGCGCCAATACCAGATGATCGAGCGGCCCGATGGTGGTGAAGACCTCGCGCAGGCTGCTAACCTCGCTGGCATCCATGACTATTGCAGAAATATCGCCGTCGAGGCCTGCGGCCGCTGCATCGAGTTTGGCGCGGTCGCGGCCGGTGATGGTCACTTTGAAGCCACGGTCGAGCAGCAGGCGGGCCGTGGCAAGGCCGATGCCGGAAGAGCCGCCGATGATGACGGCATGTTGAGAGGACATGATGATCTCCTTGGTTGGGATGTGGTCGGTGATGAGGGGAGGCGTTCCGCCGCAACCTAGGCGAGGGCGACGAGTTCTCGGCTGAGATGGCGCAGGCGTTCGCGGGCTTGCTCGTCATAGGCCTGCGGATTGGCGCGGGAGGGGCGAAGGCCGGTGAAATAGAGGCCGCTCTGTTCGCCGCCGGCCGGCGAAACGGCGAGATTGAGGATCGCATCGGCGCCTTCGTCGACGCTGCTTGCCGGCGTCACGCCCGATTGCCGCACCATGGTCGTGTCCATGTAGGTCGCCGGATGCAGGCAGTTCACGCTGATGCCGCGGTCTCTCAGCTCCGATGCGAGATCGAAGGTGAACATGATCTGAGCCAGCTTGCTTTGGCAGTAGGCGCGCACGCCGCTATAGCCGCGCTCGAGCATGACATCCGCAAAATCGATCGCCTGCTGTCCGGCCGACGAAACGTTGATGATACGGGCGGATGCGGACGATGTCAGAAGCGGTAGCAGGCGATGGGTGAGGAGGAAGCCGGCAAGGTAGTTCACGGCAAAACGCAGTTCGTATCCGTCCCGACTAAGTTCACGTACCGCACCGCTGCCGCCCGTGCCGATCCCGGCATTGTTGATCAGGACGTCGATGTAATCGTGATTGCGCTCGATTGCCGCCGCAAGGCTGCGGACTGAGCCGAGCGACGATAGGTCGGCTGGATAGAAGATCGCTCTGCCGCCGGCATTCTGGAT
>JAGWJK010000877.1 GCA_028865845.1 Rhizobiaceae bacterium | reverse complement strand
CGTGCGCATCCTCAGCGGCAGATGCGGCGTCTGCGGCCAGACGGCATAGGCGTGAAACGTCAGGCCGGACATGGTTTGCAGCACCGGCACCAGCGTGCCTGACGACAGCTGCTCGCGCACCAGCCAGCACGGCATCCACATGATGCCGAGCCCGGCGACGGCTGCATCGGTGATCGCCTGCAGGTCGTCGAAATGAAGCCTGCCCTTGGCGATGTATTCGATATCCGGGCCTTTTTCGCGCGGAAAAAGCCAGGTCTTAGTGTCGCCGGTCTGCGCATAGGGAAGAAGGTCGTGCCCAGCGAGATCGTCCAGCGTTTGCGGCATTCCGCGGGCGGCAATATAGGACGGCGCCGCACAGAGCGTCATGCGATGGCGGGCAATCTTGCGGCTCATCAGGCCCGCGCTATCCCGTAGCGCCCCGATGCGGATGGCGAGATCGTAACCTTCAGCAACAAGGTCAATCACGCGGTCGCTGAAGGACAGATGAAGTTCCAGGTTCGGATGGGCGCGCGCCAGCTCCAGCAGGATCGGCGCAACGCAGACGCGGCCGTAGAGCACCGACATCGAGATACGCAGCCGCCCGGTGACCTCCCGCCTTCCGGACTCCAGCATCGCCTCGCCTGCCTGGATTTCGTCGAGCGCGCGGCGGCAGCGTTCGTAGAATATCTGGCCTTCGTCCGTCAGGCTTTGCGTGCGAGTAGTGCGATGAAACAGCCGGACGCTCAGCCGACGCTCGAGCTTGGCGATGGTTTTGCCGATCGCCGATCGCGACAGGTTCATCCGTGCCGCGGCCGCCGAAAAGCCGCCGGCCTCCACCGCCTCGACAAATTCGGGAATGCCGCTCAGTAAATCGGTCATACGATTGTTTCCTGATGGGAACCAGTAAATCGAAATCATATCGCCACTGGCGATAGAGAGGCAACGTTATAGTGCGCCTCCACCTTGATTTTCTGAGGAATGATCATGACCAAACGCATGAAACGCTGGACGATCGATAGCGTCGGTATCGACACTCCCTTGCAGATGACGGAAACCGATCTCCCGGCTCCCGGGCGCGGAGAAGTGCTTGTGCGCACGAAGGCTGTTTCGCTGAATTACCGGGACAAGCTGGTGCGAGAATCCGGCATGGGCCTGCCGCTGCAGTTCCCCTTCGTGCCGGCTTCGGACATGGCCGGTATCGTCGAAAGCGTCGGCGAAGGCGTGACGCGCTTTGTGCCGGGCGACAGGGTAATCTCGACCTTCTCGCCCGGCTGGATCGACGACAAGCCGCTCGGCTCGGCACGCAACCCGCCTTACCGCACGCTTGGTGGGTTCTATCCCGGCGTACTTTCGGAATATGTGGCCTTTCCCGAAGACTGGTTCGTTACGGCCCCGACAAGCCTCGACGACGGCGAAGCGAGCACGCTGCCGTGCGCGGGTCTCACCGCGTGGTTCGCGCTGGTGGAACGCGGCAATATCAAGCCGGGCGACAGCGTGCTCGTACAGGGAACCGGCGGCGTCGCCATCTTCGGATTGCAGATCGCCGCGGCCCAGGGTGCGGAAGTCTTCGTCACCTCGTCCGGCCCAGAGAAGCTGGCGCGCGCGAAAGCCCTTGGCGCGCATCATGGCATCGACCGCAACGCCGGCGACTGGGTGGAGCAGGTCTATCAACTCACCAACGACCGCGGCATTGACCACATTTTCGAAATCGTCGGCGGACCGCATCTCGGCCAGTCACTTAGAGCCGTGGCGCCGCGGGGACACATCTCGGTCATCGGCGTCTTCGAAGGTTTCGACATTGCCGGTCCCGCTGGGCCACTATTGCTGAAATCTCCGGTGATCCAGGGGATAAGCGTCGGTCATCGCCGTGCACTGGAGGATTTCGTTCGCGCCGTCGACAAGATCAAGTTGAAGCCGGTCATCGATCATCGCTACGACTTCTCCGAGGTTCCAGCCGCCTTTGATCATCTCGACAGGGGCGCCTTCGGCAAGATCGTCATCGAAATCCGATAGGCGCATCGCCGTCAGGGATTTCGCGAGGCTCGCGGCGGCGAAACAGCTGCTCCAGCCAATCTGCCACGGCGCGAATGCGCGCGATGTGCCTCAGATCGGCATGCATCAGCAACCAAAGCTCCCGTGTCGGCAGGATGTCTTCACCCCTGTCGATGCGGGCAAGGCCATTCACCCTATCGCCAAGAATTCGCGGCAACAGTGCCCTGCCCAATCCGGCAAGCGCGGCTTGTACAAGAGCCTCAGCTTCATTAACGGCAATGGCGCTCGCCCTCGCCTTTTCTGCCGTGGCGGCTATCCAGCGTGCATGCGGCAGATGCGCCATGGTCTCGTCATAGACCAGCCAGGGAAGCTCCTCAGCGTTCGCTAAGTTGTCGGCGGCGACATAGATCGCATAGTCCAGCACAGTCAAGCGCCGCGCGACGACACGCGTGTTGTCCATCTCAGCCGGTCGCGCCAGGCGCAGCGCCATGTCGGCCTCCCGCCGGATGAGATTGAGATTGCGGGAATCGCCGATCAATTCCAGCTCGAGACCCGAATGCTGCGAAAGAACCTCGCCGGCGGCGGGGATCAATAGCCTGTTGATAACGAAAGGCGGGGCGGTGATGCGAACTTTGCCGGCTGCCGACAGATCGGTGCCCGCAAGTGTTGCGGTAAGCGCGCCCATTTCTGCTTCCACCGCCTCGGCGTGTGCAATCGCGATCTCACCTGCCGTTGTCGGGGTCATCGCACCATCGCCAGCCCGATGAAAAAGCTGGGCACCAAGCCTCTCTTCGACAATTCGCAGTCGACGGCTGATCGTCGTCGCATCTGCCGACAGGCTTCGTCCCGCCGCGGCAAACGAACCGCCGCGCGCAACGGCGAGGATGTGGCGCAAATCATTCCAATCGATCGCCTGCATTTTTGCAGCTCCATTCAGCAATATTACCGCGTGTAGATGCATCATTGCAGCC
>JAGWJK010000876.1 GCA_028865845.1 Rhizobiaceae bacterium | reverse complement strand
ATTGGGCCGGCGAATTCTGTTCGACGATTTGGCCTTGGTCCATGAAGATCACGCGGTTGGCGACCTGGCGGGCGAAGCCCATTTCGTGGGTGACGCAGAGCATGGTCATGCCTTCTTCGGCAAGGCCTACCATGGTGTCGAGCACTTCCTTGATCATTTCCGGGTCGAGCGCCGAGGTCGGCTCGTCGAACAGCATGATCTTCGGGTTCATGCAGAGCGAGCGGGCGATGGCCACACGCTGCTGCTGACCACCGGACAGCTGACCCGGATATTTCTTCGCCTGGTCCGGGATCTTGACGCGGGTGAGGAAGTGCATGGCGACTTCTTCCGCCTGCTTCTTCGGCATCTTGCGCACCCAGATCGGCGCCAGCGTGCAGTTTTCGAGGATCGTCAGGTGCGGGAAGAGATTGAAGTGCTGGAACACCATGCCGACTTCGCGGCGAACTTCGTCGATCTTCTTCAGGTCGTTCGTGAGTTCGACGCCATCGACGACGATCGTGCCCTTCTGGTGTTCTTCCAGGCGGTTGATGCAGCGGATCATCGTCGATTTGCCCGAACCGGAAGGTCCGGCAATGACGATGCGCTCGCCGCGCATGACCTTGAGGTTGATGTCGCGCAGAACGTGGAAATCACCGTACCACTTGTTCATGTTCTTGATTTCGACCGCGACTTCCGTTTCGGAAACGGTCAGCTTTTTGGGTTGGGCTTCAGCCATATTTTATTCCCTCGTTTTTATCGTTTGTGGCCGGTGTCGAGATGGCGCTCCACGAAACCTGAATAGCGCGACATGCCGAAGCAGAACAGCCAAAAAATGAAGCCGGCGAAAATCAGGCCCGTGAGCGGCGTGACCGCCGTCGCCCAATTCGCGTCGGAGAAGTTCTGGCGGACGATGCCCAGCAGGTCGAACATGCCGATGATCGCAACCAGCGACGTGTCCTTGAACATGCCGATATAGGTGTTGACGATGCCGGGAATGACCAGCTTGATTGCCTGCGGCAGCACGATCAGCCGCATTTTCTGCCAGTAGCCGAGACCGAGCGAATCCGCTCCTTCGAACTGGCCTTTCGGCACGGCCTGTAGGCCGCCGCGGATGACTTCGGCCATGTAGGCCGAGGTGAAGATCGCGACACCGACCACGGCGCGCAACAGCTTATCCACCGTCCAGCCCTGCGGCATGAAAAGCGGCAGCATGTAGCTCGCCATGAACAGCACCGTGATCAGCGGCACGCCGCGGATGATTTCGATGAAAATCACGCACAGCATGCGCAGTACCGGCATTTTCGAGCGGCGCCCCAGTGCCAGCAGAATGCCGAACGGGAAGGAGACGGCGATCGCGACGAAGGAAATGACCAACGTCACCAGCAGGCCACCCCATCTTTCCGTTTCCACGATCTGCAGGCCGAAGCCGCCATGAAGCAGGAAGAACGAAATAACCGGCATTACGAAAAATGCCAGGATCGCGTTCAGCCCTTTCCGAGGAACAGACGGCATCAGCAGCGGCGCAAAGGCGACGATCATCAGGATAGCGACGAGGATCGGGCGCCAGCGTTCTTCCGGCGGATAGAGGCCGAACATGAAGATGACGAATTTTGCACGGACGAAGGCCCAGCAAGCGGCGTTCCAGCCGTCCGGCTGCGTTCCGCCCTGGACGGTGGTGGCGCAGAAAGTGCGGTCGGTGCCGCTCCAGACTGCCTGTATGAACAGCCAATTGACCAGATGCGGGATTGCCCAAACGAGGAAGACGACGGCCAGCACCGTCAGGACGACGTCTTTCGGCGTGGCAAAAAGGTTCTTCTTGGCCCAGTGCCACGGGCCTTTTTCGCTGGCGGGCGCCGGCTGTGCCGTCAGGAGTGTCTTGCTGACGAAGTTTTGATCTGCGATCGCCATCTTATCTCTCCACCAGGGCCATTTTGGCGTTGAACCAGTTCATGAACAGCGACGTTGCGATGCTCAGGGCGAGATAGATGATCATCCAGATGATCACGACTTCGACCGCGCGACCGGACTGATTGAGGATCACGCCGCCGACGGCGACGAGATCGGCATATCCGATGGCAATTGCGAGCGAAGAGTTCTTGATCAGATTGAGATACTGGCTTGTCAGCGGCGGAATGATGATGCGCATTGCCTGCGGAATGACGACGAGCCGGGTGATGGTCGAGGCGCGAAGGCCGAGGGCCGCTGCTGCTTCCGACTGGCCCTTCGCGACGCCACGAATGCCGGCGCGTACGATCTCGGCGATATAGGTCGCCGTATATAGGGAGAGGGCGAGCAGAAGCGCGATGAATTCAGGTCCAACCACGGTCCCGCCGGTGAGATTGAACTTACCGGCAACCGGGTAGTCGAAAGACAGCGGCATGCCTGTCACCAGGAAGACGATCAGCGGCAGGCCGATGAGGATGCCGATCGATACCCAGATCGTGTGGAATTGCTGGCCGGTCGCAGCCTGACGCTTGTGCGCCCAGCGCGCGACGAAAAACACGACCGCGATCGCGATGAGAAACGCGATGCCGACGGCCCACATGCCGGCGCCGAAAATCGGGCTGGGGAAGGCGAGGCCGCGGTTGCTGAGATAGCTGGAGAACGGCAGGTGAATGGCTTCGCGCGCTTGCGGCAGCAGCACCAGAACGCCGCTATACCAGAAGAAGATGACGAGCAGCGGCGGGATATTCCGGAAGAGTTCGACATAGCTTTGCGACAGCTTCGCAATCAGCCAGTTATTCGAAAGCCTGCCGATGCCGATGATGAAGCCGACTATCGTTGCGGCGACGATGCCGACTGCAGAAATCAGGATCGTATTGAGCAGGCCGACGGCCAGTGCATCGATGTTGGTGGAATCGCTCGAAAACGGGATCAGCGCCTGTCCCAAATTGAAGCCGGCACGCCCCCAGAGAAAGCTGAAGCTGAAGGAACGGTTCAATGCCCGCAGGTTGTCGGCCGTGTTCGCGAC
>JAGWJK010000875.1 GCA_028865845.1 Rhizobiaceae bacterium | reverse complement strand
GACGGCAGTCTCGACGCCTGGCAGGAACATTTCATCACCTTCACGGCCGACGGCAAGAAGGAGGCCTCCGGCGCCAATCTCACCGACAATCTGCGCTATTCGATCAAGGCGCCCAACCTGCGCCGTGGCAAGACGATGTTCCCGTTGAAAATCCCGACCGGCGCCTGGCGCGCGCCGGGCGACAATGCCCAGGTCTTCGCCGCTCAAAGCTTCATGCATGAACTGGCGCTCGCTTCGGGTCGCGACCACGTGCAGTTCCTTCTCGACGCGGTGAACCGCGACGTTCCGGAGCTGGCGCCGAAGGACCAGAGTGTCAATTTCAGCCCGACGCGGGCCACCGACGTCATCAACATGTGTGCCGAAAAAGCCGGCTGGGGCAAGGCGCTGCCGAAAGGCAGTGCTCTCGGCTTTGCCTGGTGCTATTCCCATGCCGGCCATGTCGCGCAGGCGGTCGAGCTGAGCGTCGACGCCAACAAGCAGATCAAGATTGCCCGCATCGTTGTCGTGCTCGACGTTGGGCCGATCATCGACATGTCAGGTTCCGAAGCCCAGGCGCAGGGTGCGTCGACCGATGCTCTCTCGACAGCCATGGGCCTCAAGATCAACATCGAAAACGGCCAGATTCAAGAACAAAACTACAACGCCTATCCGATCCTGCGCATGCCTTTCGCGCCGATGACGATCGATCCGTATTTTATCCAGTCCGACAACCCGCCGACCGGCATGGGCGAACCCGCCTTCCCAGCGCTGGCGCCGGCGCTGGGCAACGCAATTTTCATCGCAACAGGCGAACGGGTACGCCGCCTGCCGCTACGCGACCTCGGCTACTCACTGGCAATCTGACAAATCGTCTGCCGTTCGAACCGCTTGGGCCTCAAAAGGCCCTCGCGGGTTTTGCAGCGGTTTGAGCTTCGCTCGCCGGCTTCCAATCCAGCGCATGGGCAGCCGCCGCGGCAGCGGCCGGCACGGGCAAAGGAGAGGCCTGTTATCGCCGGACGCCCTCACCTTCCAGCAGCGCGCGGCGCGCCAACAGCCCGCCGCCGACATGATCGAAGAATGCACGCACTCGTGCCGTGTTCCGCAAATCCCTATGCGTGATCAGCCATAGTTCCCTGGTGAGCTCATCGAGCGGCTCGAGAACCCGATTTATGTCAGGCTCCAGGTCGCCGAGGTAGCAAGGCAGAAGTGCGAGCCCCACTCCGGCCTTTACCGCCATGAGTTGATTGATCAGGCTGCTCGAGCGGTAGGCGAAGGCATTCGGTGGAACGTTTTTCGCCAACCATTCGGATGCAGCGGCCACGGCACTGCTGTCCCAACCGATAACCGCATGTCCGGAGAGCGAAGCGATGTCGCTCGGGCAGCCACGATCGACGAGATAGGCGCTGCTGGCGTAAAAGGTCCAGGGCGTTGACGCGATCTTGCGTCCGAACAAATCACCCTCCAGCGGGCGCGTCGCACGGATCGCGATATCGGCCTCTCGTCTTAGCAGGTCGAGCTGCCGGTTATCGACGAGCAGCTCGATCTCGATCCCGTCATGGGCGCGGCGAAATCCGGCAAGAACCTCATTGAGAATGCGATAAGCGAGTGTCTCGGACGAGGTGATCCGGAGTTTGCCCGAGAGCCTCGTGTCCTGCCCGGTAATCGAACGATCGAGCGCAAAGGCCTCTGCCTCCATGCGCTCCGCCGCCAGCACCATTCGCGCGCCCGCTTCCGTCGGTATGTACTGCCCGGAATCCCGGTCGAACAGCTGGACGGCCCGGCGCTTTTCAAGCGCGTTCAGCCACCGGAAGACTGTCGAATGATCGTGACCCAGTTCCCTGGCTGCTCCAACCAACGATCCCGCCCGTGCGACGGCTAACACGATCCTGAATTCGTTCCAATCATTTATGCTTGCCATCTCGCAGCAGAATCCTTGAATTCATAATCTCATCTTGCCGGTCAGCAAGCAAAAGAATGTGCCTTTTCGGCGGTGCAGTCCTCGCGACATACTAATTCTGAAAGCGTGCCTTTGGCATTGCAAGTACGCAAGAAGCGCTTGCTGATCGGCAAAATCGGCGACGACGACCGCGCCAGTTCGTTACTTCAGTTCTTGGCTTGCAAAAAGTCACGGTGCCTCGATTGCCGCTGAGAAATATCGGTTTTCTGAACCACAACGGGCATTCATACCGACGGCTTCCTATTCTCTAGCCGTGCATCCCGGATGACGCAGTCCGTGTTCACAGGCGGTGCAGGTTGCCGATCGGAGGAGATACGAATGGGGTCGACAATGGCATGGGCATTTCTCATCCTTTCCGGTCTCCTCGACGTCGCCTGGGCAGTGAGTGTGAAGATGGCGGATGGCTACAGCCGTCTCACCTGGTCCATCCTGTCCTTCGCGCTCCTTGCCGCCTTCGTCTACGCGCTCGGCAAGGCCCTGCAGGTGCTGCCGCTCGGCACAGCCTATGCGGTCTGGACCGGCGTCGGCGCGGTCGGATCGATCGTCGTCGGCATCGTGATTTTCCGCGAACCCGCCACGTTTGTCCGCCTTTTCTGCATTGCCGTGACGCTCAGCGGCATCATCGGTCTGAAGCTGACGAGCAGCTGAGCGATGGCCCTATCGTCCAATTTTGCTGTTTCCCCAAATCCGCATACGTGCTTGAAGTGGCTGACGTGCCAAGGCACCGCCCTCCCCGGTGCCGTGAATTGATTTCAAAGGACAATATCATGCACACATATCCGGATGTTCAGCTTTTCATCGCCGGCGAATGGCGCGATGCGATTGCGGGTGAAACCGCTGCAGTCAGCGATCCCGCGACCGACGAGATAATCGGCAAGATCGCTCACGCGCGCAAGGCCGACCTCGATCTCGCTTTGGAAGCAGCGGACAAGGGCTTCAAGATCTGGCGGGAAACCTCCGCTTTCGACCGTTCAAAACTGATGCGTAAGGCGGCAGACATCCTGCGCCAGCGTC
>JAGWJK010000874.1 GCA_028865845.1 Rhizobiaceae bacterium | reverse complement strand
GTGGACACTTCCGACCTGCCGCTCAATGTCTCGCGCGAAATGATCCAGGAAAACCCCATCCTGGCAGCAATCCGCAAGGGCATCACGAGCAGGGTGATCACCGCCGTGGAGAAGCTGGCTGAGAACGACGCGGAAGCCTTCACCAAGCTCTGGGAAAACTTCGGAGCCGTCATCAAGGAAGGCATCTACGAGGATTTCGAACGCCGCACCCAGCTGATGGCACTCTCCCGCTTCCGCACGACGGCTTCCGGCGAGGGCTACCGTTCGCTGGCCGACTACGTTAAGGACGCAAAGGAAGGCCAGAACACTATCTATTATCTCGCCGGCAGCAGCCTGGAACAGCTGAAGGCCTCGCCGCAGCTTGAAGGTTTCCGCGCCCGCGGCATCGAGGTGCTGTTGCTGGCAGATTCGGTCGACAGCTTCTGGGTGACGAATGCGCCGGAATTCGAAGGCAAGGCTTTCAAGTCGATCACGCAGGGGAATGCGGATCTCGCGCAGTTTGCTAAAACCGATGGGGAGGCAGCCGCCCAGGCCGAAACCTCAGCCGATGTGCAGAGCTTCATTTCCTTCGCCAATCAGACGCTTGCCGACAAGGTTTCCGATGTCCGGGCTTCCGACCGCCTGACCGAGAGCGCCGTCTGCCTGGTGGCGTCCGAACAGGGCTATGACCGGCAGCTGGAAAAGATACTCCAGGGTGCGGGTCAGCTCCAATCGGCTGCCAAGCCGATATTGGAGATCAATCCGGAGCATCCCATGGTCAAGGCCATTGCCGCCAGGGGCGAGGATCTGCCGTTCCGCGAGGACGCCGCGTGGCTGCTTCTCGATCAGGCGCGCGTACTCGATGGCGACAAGCCGGCCGACCCCCGCGCTTTCGCAGACAGGCTGTCGCGGGTGTTTGAGAAGGCATTGCGGGCATAACGGCTCCCGGCGCCGCCGGCAGAGGCGGCGCCATGTCCTTCGCCTAAAACAGCGCTTGACGATTGGAGGCAGAAGCATACCCTTTGACGCGCGATGACTTGGGCTTTGGGAGGAGACCATGCAAACGCCGCATGCCGAACAGATCCAATCTGCTCTGATGGGAAACGCCGCCGCGCAGTCCGCCGTCGTCGCTTCCTGGGACAGGTCCATGCGTCTTTATGGGCTCGATCCGGAAAAGGGCGCATTGCCTGATGTTCTGCCCGACGCGGAGCTTCGCCAGGCACGCGAACGGATGGGGTCGCTGATCGATACCGCACAGTCCGCACTCGATCGGCTCTATTCGGCGGTCGGCGGCGCTGGTTGCTGCGTGCTGCTGGCCGACAAGGACGGCGTTCCGGTCGACCGCCGCGGCTGTGTTGCGGACGATACCATCTTCTACAAGCTCGGCCTCTGGACGGGCGCCGTCTGGAGCGAGGAAAGCGAGGGAACCAACGGCATCGGCACGGCACTTGCCGAGCAACGACCGCTGACGATCCATCGCGACCAGCACTTCCGCAGCCGCAACACCAGCCTTTCCTGCACGGTGGCGCCGATCTTCGATCACCGCGGTCGCCTGATGGCCGCGATCGATGTGTCCTCGGCACGGGCCGATCTTACCGAGGATTTCGTCAAGGTGATTGCGCTTGCGGTGGTGGATGCGGCGCGCCGCGTCGAGGCCGAGAATTTTCGCTTGTCGTTCCCAAAGGCACGGATAGTGCTTGCGCAAAGCAGCGACGATGCGTTCGGCGAGCGCTCGGCTAATGCACTGATCGCCGTCGACAGCGACGATCTGGTTATCGGTGCGTCTCGCTCCGCGCGACACCTTTTGGGGCTCACTGACGAATCACTCGCCAGACCGCTTCCGGCCGCTGATCTCTTCGGCCAGAACGGGAACGCACGCCAGGACTACGCAACCGCCGAGCGCAATGTCATCCAGCGCGTCCTGGCGCGGACATCCGGAAATGTCTCAGCCGCCGCTGCAATCATGGGTATCAGCCGCGCGACCCTGCATCGCAAGCTGAAGAGGCTCGGGCTTTCCTGAGCGCTTGGAAACGCAGCCTGCAATTTACCTCGATTTGTGTCGCAAATATGCGACACATCGGCGGCCGGAGTTCATCATCGGGGCTGACAAGAAGCAGCCGGAAGGCTCTTCTTCCGGGCAGTACCGCAGGAGGCGGTATTTAACGGTGCGAGGGTTTCGCTGATGCGGTTTCCGCGTCTTTTGAGACATCGCTAGGGAGGAAAGTTAATGAACAAGGTAGAATTTCACCGAACCGTCCGTCCGAATTTCAAGAAACGCTATGGCAATTTCATCGGTGGCAAATTCGTCGAACCGAAATCCGGCCGCTATTTCGAAAACACATCGCCGGTAAACGGCCAGGTCCTGTGCGAAATCGCACGGTCCGATGCGCAGGATATCGAGGCAGCACTCGATGCCGCCCATGCCGCCAAGGACGCCTGGGGTCGCACCAGCGCCGCCGAGCGCGCCGTGATGCTCAACAAGATCGCCCAGGTGATGGAAGACAACCTGGCTCTGTTGGCGCAGGCCGAAACCTGGGACAACGGCAAGCCGATCCGCGAGACCACGGCCGCCGACCTTCCGCTCGCCATCGACCACTTCCGCTATTTCGCCGGCGTGATCCGTGCGCAGGAAGGCGGCATTTCCGAAATCGATCACGACACAATCGCCTATCACTTCCATGAACCGCTCGGCGTGGTCGGCCAGATCATTCCCTGGAACTTTCCGCTGCTGATGGCAACCTGGAAGCTCGCTCCGGCGCTTGCCGCCGGCAATTGCGTGGTGATCAAGCCGGCCGAGCAGACACCGGCGTCGATCCTGGTCTTCGCCGAACTGATTGCCGACATCCTGCCTCCCGGCGTCCTCAACATCGTCAACGGCTTTGGTCTCGAGGCCGGCAAGCCGCTCGCCTCCAGCCCGCGTATCGCCAAGATCGCCTTTACCGGCGAAACGACGACAGGCCGGCTGATCATGC
>JAGWJK010000873.1 GCA_028865845.1 Rhizobiaceae bacterium | reverse complement strand
CCAAGGAAAGCCCGCTGTTCGGCCTGCCGAACGTCGTCTGCACGCCGCATCTCGGCGCGTCGACCACCGAAGCGCAGGAGAACGTCGCCCTGCAGGTGGCCGAACAGATGTCGGACTACCTCATCAAGGGTGCGGTTTCCAACGCCATCAACATGCCGTCGATCACCGCTGAGGAAGCGCCGATTCTGAAGCCGTTCATCAAGCTCGCCGACGTCCTCGGCGCCTTCGTCGGCCAGGTGACGGAAGATCCGATCAAGGAAATCGAAATCCTTTATGACGGCGTCACGGCCGGCATGAATACGAAGGCCTTGACCAGCGCGCTGCTCGCCGGCCTCATTCGCACGCAGGTCGCCGACGTGAACATGGTTTCGGCGCCGATCATGATCAAGGAAAAGGGCATCGTGCTTGCCGAAGTCAAGCGCGACAAGACCGGCGTCTATGACGGCTACATCAAGCTGACGGTTACCACTGACAGCATGACGCGCTCGGTCGCCGGCACCGTGTTCTCCGACGGCAAGCCGCGCTTCATCCAGATCAAGGGCATCAACCTCGATGCCGATGTCGGCAACCACATGGTCTATGTTGCCAATACTGACGTACCCGGCATGATCGGCTTCATCGGCACGACGCTCGGCGCGGCCAATGTCAACATCGCCAACTTCCAGCTCGGTCGCGACAAGCAAGGTGGCGATGCCATCGCTCTGCTTTACGTCGATGCCCCGCTCAATGACGAAGTTCTGGCCAAGCTGACCGCCAACCAGGCCATTCGCCAGGCAAAGCCGCTGGTCTTCAACGTCGACTAAAATTTGCTCCTCCCAAGCAAAAACGAGAGCCCGGTGCATTAAGCTGCACCGGGCTTTTGTTTGCCGGCATCCGTTTTCGCGATCCTCAGCCTATGCTTGTGGATAAGCACGGGCGCCATACTTTCGATCACCGCCGAACTTGCCTATGTCTTATGAAACAGGCGCGGGGGAAATTTTCGACGCGATGAGGGGCAAACCGACGACGGGGCTGATCGCAAAGCCGGTGGCGGCAATGATCGTCCTGTTTGCGCGCGCTGTCACTGCCGTGCGGGCGATCTGGCCGGACAGCGGCATTCCTACGCGACCATGCGTCTATTTCGCCAATCATTCCAGCCATGGCGATTTCATCCTGATCTGGGCTGTACTGCCGCCCAGGCTCAGGCAGCGCGCCCGGCCGGTCGCCGGCGCCGATTACTGGCTGAAATCCAAGCTCAACAGTTTCATCGGCCGCGACGTTTTCAACGCGGTCCTCATCGAACGCGACCGCGAGGCGCGCACCCAGGATCCGATCGAGCAGATGACGCAAGCGATCGATGCCGGTTCGTCCCTCATCCTCTTCCCGGAGGGCACACGCAATCTCACCGATCAGCCACTTCAGCCGTTCAAGAGTGGCCTTTACCATCTGGCAAGAACAAGGCCTGAAATCGACCTCGTTCCCGTCTGGATCAACAATCTCAATCGCGTCATGCCCAAGGGGGAGTTCGTGCCCATTCCGCTGATCTGTACGGTCACGTTCGGAAACGCGTTGCGCATCGGCGCGGAGGAAGAGAAGGCCGATTTCCTGGCGAGAGCGGAAGCGGCGCTGCTGACCCTGTCGCCTAAACCGCCGGGGAGTGGCGAATGACCGCGGCGAGTTCGGACCTCATTCACCTCGTCCTCGGCATTTTCGGCGTGCTCGTCGTTGCCTCCGTCATCGGCTACGTGCTGCAGCGACGAATGTCGCCTGACGGTTCCAATGCGGCGATCGAGAACCTGAACGCCCGCATCAAGGCGTGGTGGGCCATGGTGATCCTGATCGGCATCGCCTTTCTGGCGGGCCGGGTGGGCGTCATCCTGCTCTTCGGCTTCTGCTCCTTTGCGGCACTGCGCGAATTCATCACCCTGACAAATACGCGCCGCGCCGACCATTGGGCGCTAGCGGCCGCCTTCTTCGTCGCCCTGCCGGTGCAATATTACCTGCTCTGGGCGGAGCAGTACGGCATCTATTCGATTTTCATTCCCGTCTATGCCTTCCTGTTCATGCCGATCATCGCCGTGTTGCGCGGCGACACAGAGCGGTTCCTCATTCGCATTGCCGAAGTGCAGTGGGCACTGATGATCTGCGTCTTCTGTGCTTCGCATGTGCCGGCGCTGCTGACGCTGCATATTCCCGGCTACGAGGGGCGAAACGTCCTTTTGATCGCCTTCCTCGTCATCGTCGTGCAGCTCAGCGACGTGCTGCAATATGTCTGGGGCAAGCTGTTCGGACGCCACAAGATCGCGCCGAAACTGTCGCCGTCGAAGACCGTCGAAGGCTTCATCGGCGGTGTCGTCAGCGCGACGCTGATCGGTGCCGCGCTCTGGTGGATCACGCCGTTCACGCCACTGCAGGCGGGCTTGCTTGCCTTCGTCATCACTCTGATGGGCTTCTTCGGCGGATTGGTGATGTCGGCGATCAAGCGCGATCGTGGTGTCAAGGATTGGGGGCACCTGATCGAGGGGCATGGCGGACTGATCGATCGGCTCGATTCCGTGGTTTTCTCCGCACCGATCTTCTTCCACCTCGTTCGCTATTGGTGGTCGCTGACATGACGGGACAACTGCGCGCGCTCGCCGGCAGCAGCATCGTGCATGTACTTTTCGCCTTTCTGGCCATGGGCGGCTGGGCGGTGTTCGCCAACAGACTGCACCCGATGCCGCGGCCGCTGATCGCGGGTGCCGTTCAGGGAACGGTATCGGCTTGTCTGACCCTGTTTCTGAAGTCGGTGATCGAGGCCTTGTCGAGACGCTTCAGTGGCGTCACGCGCTTCTGGGCGCCGCCGTTGATTGCCTGCCTCGGCTCTATAACTCTGCTGGTGATGCTGCACACGCTCGCGGGAACGCCGGAGATCCTGAAGACCATTACCGTGCCGTTGCTGGTGTCGACGAGCTATGCTGCGATCTACAATTATTC
>JAGWJK010000872.1 GCA_028865845.1 Rhizobiaceae bacterium | reverse complement strand
CGACGCCGTGCAGCACCTTGATACCGAGGCCCGGTGGCCCGAAGAGGTGCGGTTTGGCGCCGTAGGTCACCTCGATGCCCTTGGCCGAAAGGAGACTATCGGACATCTCAGCGTCCTCCTTCTTCCGACGCGGCGATCTCGCGGCGCAACTGCTCGAAGACCATTTGCGGCACCGGCGTCAGCCCGGCATCGGGCCTGTCGTAGCGCGGACCGGCTGCGATCAGGGATTGGGTATAGATATGCCGGGGATTGGTCAGGACCTCGGCGGTCCGACCTTCCTCGATGACCTTGCCGGCATAAAGCAGCGTAACGCTATCGCAGATCTGGGCGACGACGCCGAGGTCGTGGGTGACGAAGATGACGGCGGTGCCGTGCGCCTCCTGCAGGCCGCGAATGAGCCGCAGGATCTGTTTCTGCACCGTGACGTCGAGCGCTGTGGTCGGTTCGTCGGCGACGACCAGCTTCGGTTCAAGCGCGAAGGCGGCGGCGATCAGCACGCGCTGGCGCATGCCGCCGGAAAGTTCGTGCGGATAACTGCGCAGGACACGTTCGGGGTCGCGAATATGGACCTCTTCGAGCAGTTTCAATGCGCGAAGCCGTGCGTCCCGGCTCGACATGCCGCGCTTCAGTCGCAAGCCGTCCGTCAACTGCGCCTCGATGCGGCGACCGGGATTAAGCGCTGTCTGCGGGTCCTGCGGGATCAGCGAGATTTCGCTGCCGATAATGTCGCGCAGGTCCCTCGCGGGCAGCTTCAGGAGGTCGCGGCCCTGAAACAGGATGGAACCGGATGTGACGCGCACGGTGCGCGGCAGGATGCCGAGCAGGGCCTTGGCGATGGTCGACTTGCCGGCACCGCTTTCGCCGACGAGGCCACGAACCTCTCCGCGTCCCAGGCTCAGCGAGACGTTGCGCAGGATCGGCGAGCCACTATCGCGGTCCGAGACGGCGTTGAGGCCGGTGATGGAGAGAAGCGTGTCGGTCATCGGCGCATGACCGGATCAAGGGCACGCCGCAGGCCGTCGCCAAGCTGGTTGAAGGCAAGCACGGTGGCGAAGAGCGCGATTAACGGCACGACGAGCACCCACCAGGCGTCATAGATGATCTGGCGTCCCTCGGCGATCATGCCGCCCCAGGTCGGCGTGTCCGACGAGACCGACAGGCCGACGAAGGAGAGGATGGCCTCGACGATGACGGCGATGCCCATTTCCAGGCTCACAAGGGCGATCAGCACTGGCGCGACATTGGGCAGGATCTCGCTGAACAGGATCTTGACGCGCGAAAAGCCGATAGTGCGGGCGGCGGTGACGTAATCCATCTGCGCCTGCGCCTGGGTTTCGGACCGCACGACACGGCAGAAGCGCGTCCAGTCGATGATGACGATGGCGGCGATGACCGAATGCACGCCGGAGCCGAAGACCGCGACCAGCAGGATCGAGAGCAGCACCGGCGGAAAAGCCATCCAGATATCGACGAGGCGGGAAATGATCTTGTCGATCCAGCCACCGTACCAACCGGCGAGCAGGCCGAGCAAGGTGCCGATGAACGCCGCCAGCCCCGCCGCCACGAAGGCGACGATGAGTGCGATGCGCGAACCGAAGATGACGCGCGAAAGCACGTCGCGGCCAAGGTCGTCGGTGCCAAGAAGGAAACCGGGATCGGAGCCGTCGAGCCAGGCCGGCGGCAGCGTGCCGGACATCAGGTCCTGATCCAGCGGATTCTTCGGCGCGATATAGGGGGCAAAGATGGCGATGACGATCAGCAAAAGGATGAAACCGCCGCCGAAGACGACCTTCGGCTCCGACACCAGTGCACGCATGCGTTTCGCGGCACGGGACGGTGGCTTGGGGGAGGCGATCGCGGCGGTATCAGCCATGGGCGAGCCTCGGGTTGAACGCAACGACGAGCAGGTCGACGGCGAGATTGATGAGGATAAAGAGCGCACCAAATACCAGCACGAGGCCCTGGATCAGCGGCAGGTCGCGATTGATGACCGCGTCGATCGCCATGTTGCCGATGCCCGGATAGGCGAAGATGCGCTCGACGATGACCGTCCCGCCGATGAGGAAGGTGAATTGCACGCCCGTCAGCGCGATGGTCGGACCGACGGCATTGCGCAGTGCCTCCTGCAATACGAGGCGCAGGTTCGACATGCCCTTGAGCCTGGCGAGCAGGATATAATCCTGCACCATGGCTTCGGATAGCGCCGCCTTCAATACACGGGCGATGATGGCGGCAAGCGGCAGGCCGAGCGCCAGCACCGGCATCACCATATGCGCGGCGATGTCGCCGAAAATATCGAAACGGAAGGTGACCAGGCTCTCGATGAGGTAGAAGGGCGTCACAAACTGGACATCGATGCTCGGATCGATCCGTCCGGACAAGGGAAAGAGCGGAAAGAGGACGCCAAGCACGAGGACGAGCGCCAGTGCCCAGACGAAATCGGGAACGGCGAGAAACAGGCCGTTCAGACTGTCGATTACCGGCTCCAGGAAGGTGCGGCGGACGAGCGTCCCGATGACGGCGACGGCGCCGCCGAGCACGATGGCAAGAACGAGTGCGGCGACGGCGAGCTCCAGCGTCGCCGGCAGGCGTTCGCCGAGCAGGGAAAGCACGTCGCGCTTGAGGGAAATCGAGGTGCCGAAATCGCCGACGAGAACTGATTTCAGCCAGATGCCGAACTGCACCGGCAAGCTGGCGTCGAGACCGTAATGGGCTCGCAGAGCGGCAATATCGGCAGGACTGGATCCCGGCGAGATCATCATCGCGATCGGATCGCCCGGCACGACACGCAGCAGCACGAACACGATCAGCGCCACGCCGAACAGCGTGACGGCGGCCATGATCAGGCGATTCAATATGGAGACTGCTATCATCAATTATGTATTCCAGGCGGGTGCCTCATTGCCTTCTCCCCAGCGGGGAGAAGGTGCCCGAAGGGCGGTTGAGGGGGCCGCAA
>JAGWJK010000871.1 GCA_028865845.1 Rhizobiaceae bacterium | reverse complement strand
CGCCGCAATATCTCGACGCGATCACTGCCGATGATGAAGAGGACGACGACGGTCATGGCCCCGTCGGTACCGGCAACCTCTCGGAATCGGACGATCCTTACGACCAGGCCGTGGCGATCGTGCTGCGCGACGGCAAGGCTTCGACCTCCTACATCCAGCGCCGCCTCGGCATCGGCTATAACAGGGCTGCATCGCTGATCGAGCGCATGGAGCAGGAAGGCCTGATCGGTCCGGCCAACCATGCTGGCAAGCGCGAGATTCTCGTGCCCACGGAGGCCGACGTCCTGGACCGGTAAAGCATGATCCCGACCGGCGTTTCGCGGCGCGAAAATGTGAACCGGTTTCGGAACGAGCATGCAACTGCGGAGCGCCATCAGGCGTTCCATGTCACATCTCCCGAATATGCTTTCGGAGATCGGATAGCGGCTCATGATCGAGCATGGGCCGTCGCGCCATGAAGACGCCGATTTTGCGTTTCATGGACAGAGCATGAAGGAGAATTCGATGAAGAAGACCGAAATGCAGCCCTCGACCCGCCTTACCCTGACGCGCCGACATTTCATCGGTGCCGTGGTGGCAGCAGGTGCTGCAAGCATCGCGCCGGCCGCCGTCTACGCGCAGGCTGCAGCCGCAATCAATTCCAACATCGCCCAGGCAATCGCCGATCACTTCGCTTCCATCAAGACGATGAAGGGCGGTTTTCTGCAGATCGGGCCGCGCGGCGATCAGATGAGCGGCAGCTTCTTCATCCAGCGCCCGGGCAAGCTGCGTTTCAACTACGATCCACCGTCGCGCATGCGCGTCATCAGCGACGGCAACAACGTCCAGGTCATCAACGACCAGACGCGCACCAACAACATGTACCAGCTGTCGAAGACGCCACTGAGCCTGCTGCTTGCCAACAAGATCGACCTTTCGGCCGACATGGTGCGCAGTGTCGAAAACCAGTCCGACCTTACCAGGATCACGCTTGGCAACCACACGGTCTTCGGCGATGCGACCATCGCCATGCTCTTCGATTCCAAGACCTATGACCTGCGCCAATGGACGGTCATCGACCCGCAGGGCAAGACGACCGATGTCATCATCAACAATGTGAAGACCAATCTGTCCTTCGACGATAGCGTTTTCAAGATCGACTACGCCGGTCTGAACCGCTGAGCATCGGCTTTCAGCCAAAGCGGCGGATGAGCGGGAATGATCTTTCCTTTCTCGGTTCGCCGGTCTAAACCCTTTCCTCGATTGCAGGAAAGGGTTTAGCAGCATGGCATTTTCGATCGCGACCTGGAACATCAACTCGGTGCGGCTGCGCATGCCGATCGTCGAGCAGTTGGTGACCGAGCACCGGCCGGATATTCTTTGCCTGCAGGAAACCAAGGTTCCGAACGAGCTGTTTCCGATGGCGCCGCTGAAGGCGCTTGGCTACGACCACATCATCATCCATGGCCAAAAGGGCTATCACGGGGTGGCGATAGCCTCGCGCGTCCCGCTCAGCGAGGACCATCGCCAGGATTATTGCGGCGTCGGCGACAGCCGGCACATTTCGGCGATCTTCGAGCGTGGCGGCCGGCGCATCCGGCTGCACAACTTCTATGTCCCGGCCGGCGGCGACGAGCCGGACCGCGCCATCAATCCGAAGTTCGGCCACAAGCTCGATTTCATCGAGGAGATGAAGCTTCTGCACGCCAATGCCGAGCAGAACACCTCGGCAATCCTCGTCGGCGATCTCAATATCGCGCCGCTGGAGCATGACGTGTGGTCGCACAAGCAACTGCTCAAGATCGTCAGCCACACGCCGGTCGAAACCGAGGGGCTTATCGACGTGATGAAACGCGGTGCCTGGCTCGACCTGATGCGCCAGCACGTTCCGGAGCCTGAGAAGCTCTATACCTGGTGGAGCTATCGCGCCAAGGATTGGGAAGCGGCCGATCGTGGCCGGCGTCTCGACCATGTCTGGTCGTCCTCCGATCTCGGCCCGCTTCTGCAGCACATCGACATCCTGAAGGCGGCGCGCGGCTGGGATCGCCCGTCGGACCACGTACCCGTCATCGCGCATTTCAATCTCTGAGATGAGTTGAGCGGCGCGGCCGTCAGGAAAATTTGTGCAGCATCGCCGCTGCCTGCCGCGCCAGCGCGGCAAAGTTTTCGCGAACGCGGTTCTGGATCAGCAGGCCGGCGTCGGGATACTCCTCGATCAGCCGGTGAAACAGCGCGCGCGTGATGCGAATGACATCGGAATCCTCGACCGCGATCGCCGTATATTTGCGCTCCACCAGCGTCACCAAAGCCAGTTCGGACAGCATGGTGCCGGCCTGTACGGTCGCTTCGGCATGGCTCTGGCCATTGGCGTCGGTGGCATGCAGCTCGAAACTGCCGCGCGCGACGACATAGGCGCATTCGGCCGGCGCTTTTTCCCGGAACAGCGTCTGGCCTGCCGCGACATGGCGGCGGTCGGCGCCAAAGGCGATCAGCCGCAACGGCTCGTCGCCCATGCCGTGAAACAGCGGCAATTGCGACAGCAGGCGGATATCGTCGTTGAGCGCCATTTTACCGCCTATGGGATGATCTTGTAGCCACCGTTTTCCGTCACCAGGATTTCGGCGTTGGAGGGGTCGCGTTCGATCTTCTGGCGCAGGCGATAGACGTGGGTTTCCAGAGTGTGGGTGGTGACACCGGAATTGTAGCCCCAGACCTCTTCGAGAAGCACGTCGCGAGTAACGACCTTCTGGTCGGCCCGATAGAGATAGCGGATGATCGCCGCTTCCTTTTCGGTCAGCCGGATCTTCTGGCCGTCCTCGGTGGTCAACAGCTTCTGGCTGGGCTTGAACAGGTAGCGGCCGACGGTGAAGGTCGCGTCCTCGCTCTGCTCGTGCTGGCGCAACTGCGCGCGGATGCGGGCAAGCAGCACGGCAAAACGGAAGGGCTTGGTGACGTAGTCGTTGGCGCCGGCTTCGAGGCCG
>JAGWJK010000870.1 GCA_028865845.1 Rhizobiaceae bacterium | reverse complement strand
CAGCCGGTGCTTCGTCGACAACTGGCGTTTCGACCGGGGAGGCCTCTGCCGTCGGTTTGCGGCGGCTGCGGCTCTTCGCCGGCTTAACATCGTCGGTGACGACCGATCCGGTTTCGACGGCAGCCATGGCCGGCTGCGCCTCGACGGCGGCTTCGCCCTCGGCAACGATGATCTCGGCGACGGTAACAACTGCATTGTCATCACTGTCGTCTTCGTCCTCGGCGCCTTCCTCACCGCCGGCTTCGCCAACGGCAGCCAATTCACCGCCTTCGGTTTCACCATCGCGATTGCGGCGGCCACCGCGCTTGCCGCGACGACGACGCTTGCGCTTCTGCTGGCTATCGTCTTCGGAAACGGCGGCTACGGCTTCGCCGTTGCCTGCATTGTTGTCTTCTTCCTCGCCTTCATCGGCATCCGAATCCTCGTCGCCTTCTTCCGAGGAGGTATCGGCGGCTTCCGTCGATGCCTGGCCGTCAGCGCCACCGCGACCGCGGCGACGACGGCGCCGCTTGCGCTTGCGGTTACCCTCATTGTTCTCGGAGCGAGCGACAGGCTGCTGCTCGACGGCGGCGGCCTTTTCTTCCAGCTCTTCATCTTCGTCCTCATCGGCCTCGATGACGATATCGTCGTCCTCGTCTTCCGGAATGGCGGCGAAGTTGAACAGGCTTTCGATCTTGACCGGATTCTCCACTGGCTCGCCGCGGTCAATCGCGAAGTGCTGCGTGCCGACGGAGTTGTCGGCGCCGATGATGATGGAGACGCCGAAGCGGCTTTCGTAATCGACGATCGTCTGGCGCTTGTGGTTCAGCAGATAGAGCGCGATGTCAGGCGTGGTGCGCACGGTGATGTCGTGCGTGGTGTTCTTCAGCAGGTATTCCTCGATGCCGCGCAGAACATGCAGCGCGACGGAAGACTGTGAGCGCACATGGCCGGTGCCGCCGCAATGCGAGCAGACCTGCGTGGTGCTTTCAAGAACGGAGGCGCGGATGCGCTGGCGCGACATTTCCAGAAGGCCGAAATGCGAGATGCGGCCAACCTGGATGCGGGCGCGATCGTTCTTTAGGCATTCCTTCAACCGCTTCTCGACAGCGCGGTTGTTGCGCTTTTCTTCCATGTCGATGAAGTCGATGACGATCAGGCCCGCAAGGTCGCGCAGGCGCAGTTGACGGGCGACTTCGTCGGCCGCTTCCAGGTTCGTCTGAAGTGCCGTGTCTTCGATCGAATGTTCGCGGGTCGAACGGCCGGAGTTGACGTCGATCGAAACCAGGGCTTCCGTCTGGTTCATGATCAGGTAGCCGCCGGACTTCAGCGTCACCTGCGGCTGCAGCATGCGGTCGAGCTGCGCTTCGATGCCGGAACGCGAGAAGATCGGGTGGATATCGCGATAGGGCTGAACCACTTTGGCGTGGCTCGGCATCAGCATCTTCATGAAGTCTTTCGCTTCACGATAGCCTTCCTCGCCGGAAACGATGACTTCGCCGATATCCTTGTTGTAGAGGTCGCGGATCGAGCGCTTGATCAGGCTGCCTTCTTCGTAGACGAGGCAAGGCGCGGTCGAGGCGAGCGTCAGCGTGCGAACGTTTTCCCACAGGCGCATCAGATATTCGAAGTCGCGCTTGACTTCGACCTTGGTGCGGTTGGCGCCGGCGGTCCGCAGGATGACGCCCATGCCCTGCGGCACTTCGAGCATCCGGGCGATTTCCTTGAGGCGCTTGCGGTCCTGCGGATTGGTGATCTTGCGGGAAATGCCGCCGCCACGTGCCGTATTCGGCATCAGAACCGAATAACGGCCCGCCAGCGACAGATAGGTGGTGAGCGCTGCGCCCTTGTTGCCGCGTTCTTCCTTGGCGACCTGCACCAGCAGGATCTGCCGGCGCTTGATCACTTCCTGGATGCGATACTGCTTGCGCGGCTTGCGCTGCACGCGGTCCGGAACCTCTTCCATCGCATCTTCGGCGCCGACGGACTCGATCACTTCTTCTTCGTGCTCGTGATCATCATCGTCGTCATCGTCGTTGCGACGCTTGGAAACGTCGACGTCTTCCGAAATCGAATCGGTTTCGACCATCGCGGCCATTTCGCCGGGCGTACCGTCATCGTCCTCGTTCGGCGCATCGACGGTTGCAACTGCCTCGGGGGCGGGCGCTTCGTCCGTAGCGGCAGCGTCCTCAGCGGGCGCTTCCGCAACAACCTTCTTGCGGCTGCGGCGTGGCTTTGCCTTCTTTACCGGAGCCTCTTCCTCCGCCGGAGCAGCAAGCTCGGCGCCAGGGGCCTCCTCTGCGATGGCAGCGGGCACGACTTCCGGTTCGTCCTTGTTGACGATGCCGATGTCGGGCTGTTCCTGCTGCGAAAGATCGAGCGCTGTCTCTACATGCTCGACATCGTCGTCGCGGCGATGTTCCTCGGCTTCCGCTCTCAGAAGCGCCTGCCGGTCGGCGAGCGGGATCTGGTAGTAGTCGGGATGGATTTCGGCGAAGGCCAGGAAGCCGTGCCGGTTGCCGCCGTAATCGACGAAAGCTGCCTGCAACGAGGGCTCGACCCTCGTTACCTTGGCAAGATAGATGTTGCCGCGGATTTGCTTCTTGTGCTGCGACTCGAAGTCAAATTCTTCTATGCGGTTCCCGCGAACGACAACGACACGCGTCTCTTCCTCGTGAGACGCATCGATAAGCATTTTGTCTGCCATGAAAACTGTGCTCCTCGGCGCACGCACGCGGAAAGGGTCCGGCCTGCTACTGAAGCAGGCTGGATGCGATCCGAAATTGCTGCACCGGATAATGAAAGTCGCGCTTGATCGTTTTGCGATGACAACAGCCAGACAACAGCCGGGACATCAGTTCCCCGGGGTCTGTTCACTTCCTGAAAAAGCTGCTGCGCTACCATCCGTAACCAAGCGAGATCGACAATGCCTTAGACCCAATAGCCGGGTCCGATGAATGTGCTCATCAAAGAGCGTTTGGTGGCT
>JAGWJK010000869.1 GCA_028865845.1 Rhizobiaceae bacterium | reverse complement strand
TTCCATTCGCCGGAAATCGAGGCGTTGCAGGAGCGGATCGCCCGCGAACATGGTTTCAAGCTCGTCGATCACCGGCTGGAGCTCTACGGCATTCCGCTGAAGAAAGACGAGGCGGACGAAACGGACGCGCCGCTGAAGAAGGACGAACACTGAAATCATGGCGGTGTTGCTGGAGACGATGATTTGGTGACCTGGCTGCGCGTGGGCTGCACGGCCATTGTCATCTGCACCGTGAGCCTCGTCATGATCCCGTTGCAGATGCTGTGCCTGCGCTTTGACTGGAAGCTGCGGCGCTATCTCCCGCGCTACTGGCACCGCATTGCCTGCTATTGGCTGGGGGTCCGCATCCACGTGGTCGGCACGCCGGAACGGCGCCGGCCGCTGATGCTGGCCGCCAATCACGCATCCTGGCTCGATATCCTCGTGCTGTCGGCGGTCGCCGATGTTGCCTTCATCGCCAAGTCCGAAGTGCGCAATTGGCCGGTCTTCGGCCTCTTTGCTCAGTGGCAGAAGAGCGTTTTCATCGTGCGCGAGCAAAGGCAGAAGACCGGTGATCAGGTCAACGAGATCGGCGAGCGCATGGCCGACGGTGAAATCATGGTGCTGTTTCCGGAGGGAACGACATCGGATGGAAACCGCCTGCTCGATGTGAAATCATCGCTCTTCGGCGCTGCAGCGGCGGCCTTGCCGAAGACGCCGGACGCGGTGGTCCACATCCAGCCGGTCGCTGTCGCCTACACCCATATCCATGGCGTTGCGATGGGCCGTTACCATCGTCCAATTGCCGCCTGGCCTGGCGATATCGAGCTGCTGCCGCATCTCAGGGACATAGTTGCCTGCGGCGCGATCGACGTCGATGTCTGCTTTGGCGAAACGGTGGACTATCGGGCCGATAGCAAGCGCAAGGAAGTCAGCGCGACAGTCGCCGAGCGCATCCGCACCATGCTGGCATCCAGGCTGCGGGGACGCGAGATCGCCTGATAGCCAAGCGGACAGAAGTTTTTGATTTTCTCCAGAAGCAAAAGCCACTACATAGCGGCCATGACCAACGACAGCCTCACCCTCGACGCCCCGGAGACCATGCTCCGCGATGGCTCCAACAGCCGTAAGGTTTTCATCAAGACCTATGGCTGCCAGATGAACGTCTACGACTCCACGCGGATGAGCGATGCGCTCGCTCGCGACGGCTATGAGCCGACCGAGGACATGGAAGAGGCCGATCTCGTCCTGTTGAATACCTGCCATATTCGCGAAAAGGCGGCCGAGAAGGTCTATTCCGCGCTTGGGCGCCTGCGTGAGATGAAGAAGCGCAAGGCTGCCGACGGCCGCGAGATGATGATCGGCGTCACCGGCTGCGTCGCGCAGGCCGAAGGCGAGGAGATTCTGCGCCGCGCGCCTGCCGTCGACGTGGTCATCGGCCCGCAGACCTACCACCGCCTGCCGGATGCGCTTCGCCGCGCAAAGCAGGGCCAGCGGGTCGTCGATACGGAATATGCGATCGAGGACAAGTTCGAACACCTGCCGATCGCCGAGCAGACGAAGATCCGCGCCCGCGGCGTCACCGCCTTTCTGACGGTGCAGGAAGGCTGCGACAAGTTCTGCACTTTCTGCGTCGTGCCCTATACCCGCGGTTCCGAAGTCTCCCGTCCGGTCGCTCAGATCGTCGAGGAAGCGCAGAAACTTGTGGATGGCGGTGTGCGTGAAATCACGCTGCTCGGCCAGAATGTCAATGCCTGGCACGGCACCGGACCGAAGGGCGAAGCCTGGAGCCTCGGCGACCTGCTCTACAGACTGGCGGACATTCCCGGTCTTGCCAGGCTGCGCTACACCACGAGCCACCCGCGTGACATGGACGACCGGCTGATTGCCGCGCATCGCGATCTGCGCACCCTGATGCCCTATCTGCACCTGCCCGTGCAGTCCGGCTCCGACCGCATCCTCAAGGCGATGAACCGCCGGCATACGGCTGCGGAATATCTGCTTCTGATCGAAAAAATCCGCTCAGCACGCCCGGATATCGCCCTTTCGGGTGATTTCATTGTCGGATTCCCGGGGGAGACAGAGCAGGATTTTGCGGATACACTTCGACTGGTGGAGGAGGTCAACTACGCACAGGCCTTCTCGTTTAAATATTCGACGCGTCCGGGAACGCCGGGTGCGGAATTGAAGGACCAGGTGCCGGAAGACATCAAGGCGGAACGATTGGAGCGCTTGCAGGCGCTGCTTCTGAAGCAGCAACACGCTTTCGCGGATGCCTGTGTCGGCAAGGTCGTCGACGTTTTGCTTGAAAAACCGGGCCGTATGCCGGGCCAGTTGATCGGCCGATCCCCCTGGCTTCAGTCTGTGAATATTGATGCAAAAGCATCGCAAATCGGTGACATTATCAACGTACGAATCACCGGAACCAGCACGAACAGCCTTTTCGCTGATCTGCTCTAGGTTCCGCATAGCAAAGGAGCCGGACCGCTTGAACGCACAGGAATTGGTTTCTTCTTCATCGCGCCAGCCACGCACCGCGAGCGACGCCAATCACTTCATCCTGACGTTCGAAAACAATCGGTTCGCCAGCGAACTTTTCGGGCAGTTCGACCAGAATCTGAAGCTCCTGGAGGAGCGTCTGGGCATCGACGCTCGCGCCCGCGGCAATTCCGTTGTCATCACCGGTGATGTGCTGGCCACCAACCAGGCGCGCCGCACACTCGATTACCTCTATGACAAGCTGCAGAAAGGTGGGAATGTGGAGCGCTCGGACGTAGAAGGGGCAATCCGTATGGCGGTTGCCGCCGATGACCAGCTGACCCTGCCGACCATGGAGAAAAAAGCCAAGTTGACGATGGCGCAGATTTCGACGCGCAAGAAGACGATCATCGCCCGCACGCCGACGCAGGACGCTTACATGCGCGCGCTCGAACGGTCGGAGATGGTGTTCGGCGTCGGCCCGGCCGGTACCGGCAAGACCTATCTCG
>JAGWJK010000868.1 GCA_028865845.1 Rhizobiaceae bacterium | reverse complement strand
TCCTATGCTTGTCGCGTCGGCACTCGTCGCCGCGTTGGGATTGCGCGGCGATGCGCCGGATCGGCTTGCGGCAGCCATCGACTTTCTCAACCGGCGCCGGATTCTCGTTGTCATCGACAATTGCGAACATGTGCTCCCGGCAGTGGCGCTCCTTGCCGGTCGGCTTGGCCTCAACTGTATGTCCCGCATTCTGGCTACGAGCAGGATGCCGCTAGGAACGGCGACGGAGCAGATCGTCTGGCTGGAACCGCTAGAAGCGCCGCCCGCGGGGATATCGCTGACGACACAAACGGTGACCCTTTATCCCGCCGTTCAGCTTCTACTGCAGCGATCCTTTGATTGGAGCGGATACGAGCTGATCGACGAGGATTGTAGTGCCATCGCGGAGTTGTGCCGCCGGCTTGACGGTATCCCGCTGGCAATCGAACTCGCTGCGGGCAAACTTGGCCAACACAGCGCGCGGGAATTGCTCGAGCTGTTGGGCGAGCACCTGGAAGTGCTCAAGCGAGATGAGGATGGGATACCACCCCGGCAACAAACCCTGCGCGCGACGGTCGACTGGAGCTACCGGCTTCTGACACGAGACGAAGCAGCTATGTTCGAGGTGGTCTCCGTCTTCGCGGGCTCCTTCGACGCGACGGATGCGGCTGTTGCCGCTGCAGCGATCGGCTTAGGACCGGCCGAAGCCGCCGCTAGCCTCGGGAGCCTCGTTTCCAAATCCCTCGTGTCTGCGACAGCCGATCGCCAGGAATTGAGCTACCGCCTGCTCGATACCACGCGCCAATATGCGCTCGATCGCCTGAAGCAGCATTCGCGGCGAAGAATGGTCTTTATGGCTCATGCCGAGCGAATGGTTGACCTTTTCGAACGCTCGGAACGGGAGTGGGAGTGGCGCGAGGCTCCCGAGTGGGCCGCCTTTTATCAGGTCCGGCTTCCGGATCTTCGCAAGGCTCTGGCCTGGTCCTTTGATGAAGAGGGGGATGTCCAACTCGGAATCCGCCTTGCCATCGCCGCCATTCCCGTGCTCTTCGAAATTTCAGCAATTTCCGAAGCACGTCGCATCGCTGAAACCGCATTGTGTCTTGAGGTATCCGACGTTCAGCGCATGAAACTCAGTAGCTCCCGCGCCTGGAGCATGCTCTATGGCCGGGGACGCGAACTCGAATCCGAGGGGGCATGGCACGCAGCCATCGACGCCGCCAAGCGTTGCGGCAACGCCGACTATCACCTGCGCAGCCTCCTGGGATATTGCTTCTATCTCAACGGAAGCGGTCAGCTGCCCCGCGCGCTGGAACGCCTGGTCGAATTTCGCGAGCTGGCGAGGCATAACCCCCAGTCACCGTCTGCCGCGGATGGAGAGCGGTTCTTTGCTCTCGTCAGCGGCTATTTGGGCGACGTACGAGAAGCGAAACGCATCCTCGATCGCCTTGCTCTGAATGCACCGAACTTGGGGCAGCGCTCTCGAATGGCAGGGTTCCAGGTCGACCGTTATATCGGCACGCGCAACTACCTGTCCTTCATATCCTGGCTGGCCGGCGATCCGGCCTATGCTGCCCGCATGGCGGAAGAGGGCATCAACGCTGCTGGACAGCTCGACCATCTTGTTTCCCAATCCAATGTTCTCGCCATATCGGGGCTGCCCGTAGCGTTCTGGAACGGCGATGAGAAAGTCTTTGCGGCCTACACGGCCAAATTGCAGGCAAACCTCGAAATCGAAGGCACGGAGCTGTGGAAGCCATTGTTGCAATGGTACCGCGCGCTGCTGCCGGAAATGCGCGGTGGGTCGGCGGATGTCGAGACGATGCTGGATGTGACGACGGAGCTCATAGAAACACACTTCACCATCCGCATCGGCTTTTATCTCGGCGTCCTGGCCGAGACGCTTGCGTCGCATGGACGACTGGACGAGGCGAATGTCCAGTTGAAAAAGGCATTCGACTATCAGGACCGGCAGAGCGAGCGCTGGTGTCTACCGGAATTGCGCCGGATACAGGCGTCGATATCGCGGCGGCGCGGAAATATGCATGAAGCCGAATCCCTGCTTGGCATGGCATTGGAGGAAGCGCATGCGATCGGTGCCGCCTCCTTCGAATTGCGCGCCGCGACCGATCTTGCCTCCCTCCAACTGGAGGCGAACCAACCCTGCAAGGCAGCTCAACTATTGATGCCGATACACCGCCGTTTTTCGGAAAACACCGTCACAAAGGATCTGGTCGCCGCAACTGAAATTTTGCATCGCGCCAGTCACATGGGGTAGCCGGCGGTCCCGGCGTCTTCTTAAGACGCCGGTGCGGCTTCGAGAAGCCGGTCGGCCGCGACTCCAGCGCTTGTGAAGCGAGTGCGACCGCATTGCCGGTGCGGGCGCAACCTGGAATTCTCGCTTTTTTGCAAGGTTTAACTCGCCGTTGCGGCGGGTGTTTTGCACATTTCGGTCATCTAGGCCCCCGATGGGAAGGGAACGCCATGCACCGACTTTTGCTGTCTTTATTACTCGCGGCGGCTGTCGTCGCTTTCGTGGAAATACCGACCGCCGTCGCCACAAGTGCCACGGTTGTCGAAGAACCCGTCGTGGTCGTGCGGTATCGATCCGCCATGGTCGACGGCGTCAAGATCTTCTATCGGGAGGCCGGACCGGCGGACGGACCGGTCGTGCTGCTGCTGCACGGCTTCCCGACGTCATCGCACATGTTCCGCAACCTCATCCCTCTTCTCGCGGACAAGTATCGCGTGATCGCGCCTGATTATCCCGGCTTCGGCCAAAGCGACGCACCGGATCACACGAAATTCAACTATACGTTCGGGCACTACGCGGATCTGGTCGACGGGCTTCTCGGCCAGATCGGTGACAGCTCGTACACCATGTATGTCATGGACTATGGCGCCCCCGTCGGCTACCGGCTGGCGCTCAAGCATCCGGAGCGCGTGACGGCTCTCATCATTCAGAACGGAAACGCCTACGAAGAGGGACTTCG
>JAGWJK010000867.1 GCA_028865845.1 Rhizobiaceae bacterium | reverse complement strand
CGGCGGATCATCATGCCGCAGGTGCTGCGGCTGGCGATCCCCGGCATGGGCAATGTCTGGCAGCTCAGCCTCAAGGACTCCGCCCTCATTTCCGTCACCGGCCTTGCCGAGCTGATGCGCACCAGCCAGGTCGCGGCCGGCTCGACGCGGCAATATTTCCTCTTCTTCATCGTCGGCGGCGCGCTCTACCTCATTCTCACGAGCGTGTCGGACCGCATCTTCAACGGAGCCGAACGGCGTGCCAATCGCAGCATGCCGGCCGCCATGGGACAGGCCTGAGGAACGGTCATGGATTTCGAATTTCTCGGCCAAACGATGGTCACGCTGCTGCAGGCGCTTCCGACGACGCTGGCGCTGTTCATCCTGTCGGTGACCATCGGCGGTCTTCTCGCCCTGCTGATCGTCTGGATGCGCGTCGGCGGCAATCCCGTGCTTTCCGCGATCGCCAAAGGTTACATCTTCATCTTCCGCGGCTCGCCGCTGCTGATCCAGATGTTCCTGATCTTCTACGGTCTGGCACAGTTCGGCATCATCCGCTACGGGCCGCTCTGGCCGCTGCTGCGCGAGCCTTTTGTCTGTGCCGTCTTGTCGCTGGCGCTCTGCACCGGCGGCTATACGGCGGAGATCTTCCGCGGCGGCATCCGCGCCGTCTCGCCTCGCGAAATCGAGGCGGCACGCTCGATCGGCATGTCCGGATTCCTTCTGGTTCGGCGTATCCTGGCGCCGATCGCCTTTCGCCATGCGCTTCCCGCCTATTCGACGGAAATCGTGCTGATGATGAAATCGACGGCGCTCGCAAGCCTCGTCACCGTATGGGAGGTGACCGGCGTCGCACAGCGGCTGATTTCGCACTCATACCGGACGATGGAGGTGTTCCTCTGTGCGGCCGCCATCTATCTGATTTTGAACTTCATCATCCTGCAGTGCATGGCGCTGCTCGAATATTCGCTGTCCCGACATCGCCGCTCGATTCCGCCGGCGCTGAAGGCATAAGAGACCACTGAACTCGATTGGAGCCCTCATGCCCGGCGTAACCCGACTTTCGGTCCGCAACATTCGCAAAAGCTTCGGTACCCACGAGGTCCTGCGCGGTATTTCCCTCGATGCCGAGGACGGCGACGTGATTTCTCTTCTCGGCGCATCCGGCTCGGGAAAATCGACTTTCCTTCGCTGTATCAACCTGCTCGAGACGGCAACGGATGGGGAAATCTTCGTCGACGGCGAAGAGATCCGCATGGTGCACAAGAACGGCAAAAGCAAGCCGGCGAGCCAGAAGCAGGTAGATCATATCCGCTCGGAACTCGGCATGGTGTTCCAGCAGTTCAATCTGTGGTCCCACATGACCATCCTGCAGAATATTATCGAAGGCCCCGTGCACGTGCTGAAGCGTCCGCGCGCGGAATGCATTGCCGAAGCCGAAGCGCTTCTGGAAAAGGTGGGCATAGCCGACAAACGCCATGCTTATCCGGCGCATCTGTCCGGCGGACAGCAGCAGCGCGCGGCGATCGCGCGTGCGCTTGCGATGAAGCCGAAGGTCATGCTCTTCGACGAACCGACCTCGGCGCTCGATCCGGAACTGGTCGGTGAAGTGCTGCGCGTCATGCGGGCGCTTGCCGAAGAAGGCATGACCATGCTCGTCGTCACGCACGAAATGAGCTTCGCCCGCAATGTCTCCAACCGCGTGGTCTTCATGCGCGAAGGCCTGATCGACAGCAGTGGCGCACCGGACGAAATGTTCGGCAGCGGCGCTTCGCCGGCTTTTCGCCAGTTCATCGGCCATTTCGGAAATCCACCCTAAGGATCGTCGTTCGAGCAGCGCCCAGCCAGCGGCTGCCGCCGCCAACGAGGGTGCGTCGCCAAAGCTGCTCGTAAGAACCCGGCAAGATGGGCTGTCGTCGCGTCGGCTGAAACGTCCGCGCTTCAGGGATCAGGATGTCGGCGCGAAGATGGTGCTGTGATCATACCGGGAACGGCGCATGAAACGACGATATGCCGCACGGGCCATTTGGTCGAGCCTCTCAGTCACCGATATCTGAGGGGCTTGCTGTCATAGACGACCGGCAAGGCCCTTGAATAATTTCATAAAATAGCCTCTATTGGCATTAGTTGATTATTTTTATAGATTTCATCTTGCGAACTTCGCTCCTGGCATTTCTGGGGAAGATCCGAGCTCTCACGTGCTGCCTTCAGACTTGAAGCCTCAGGTCACCAGGAATACCTACGAGGCGGAACCTCGCTCCAACAGATCATACAGACAATGAACCGCGGACCCGTCGCATGAGCAGCAATTCCGAGTTTCTCTGGTACATCCCGAACGACATCAAAGCCGGTCATCGCGGAGATTCTCCCTCCGAAAACCACAATAGCCTGGAGACCCTGACCAGCCAGGCGAAAGCGCTGGAAGAACATGGCTGGAAGGGCGCCTTGATCGGAACCGGCTGGGGGCGGCCCGATACATTCACCATCGCCACCGCGATTGCTGCGCGAACCACGACGTTCGAGCCACTGATCGCGATCCGGCCCGGTTATTGGCGGCCGGCAAACTTCGCCTCCGCGGCCGCCACGCTCGACCAGCTCACCGGCGGCCGCGTGAGGGTCAACATCGTTTCCGGCCAGGATAAGCTCGATGCCTATGGCGATAGTGAGGGCGATCAGGCACATCGCTATGCCCGCACCAAAGAGTTCATGCGGCTCGTCCGAACGTTATGGACCGAGGAAGATGTGACCTACAGGGGCGAGCACTTTCAGGTCACCGGCTCCACCGTCGAACCACGGATTGCGGTGCGCGGAGACCGGCGCCACCCGAAGCTTTATTTTGGCGGTGCATCGGAGGCGGCCGAGCGGGTCGCCGCGACCGAGGCCGACGTGCAGCTCTTCTGGGGCGAGCCACTGGCCGACGTGCGCGAGCGGATCGAACGGCTGAAATCGCTGAGCAGGGATCTGGACCGCGATCTCCCGCCGCTGGAATTCGGCTT
>JAGWJK010000866.1 GCA_028865845.1 Rhizobiaceae bacterium | reverse complement strand
CACTGGAAGGCCAAGGGTCTCGATTTCAGCCGCATCTTCCACAAGATCGATGCCCCGAAGGAAGAGACCTATTGGACGATCGAGCAGAAGCATCCGATCGTCGATATTCTCGACCGCAAGCTGATCGAGCAGGCGGAACCGGCACTTGCCAGCAAGACGCCTGTTGCCATCGAAGTCGGCATCAAGAACGTCGACCGTTCCGCCGGCGCGATGCTGTCGGGCGCCGTCGCCAAGCGCTACGGTCACCGCGGCATGAAGGACGACACGATCAACGTCACGCTGAGAGGTACGGCCGGCCAGTCGTTCGGCGCGTTCCTGGCCCGTGGCGTGACCTTCAACCTTATCGGTGACGGCAACGACTACGTCGGCAAGGGTCTCTCAGGCGGCCGCATCATCATACGTCCGCCGGAGAACTCGAGGATCATCGCCGAGAACTCGATCATCGTCGGCAACACCGTGCTTTACGGCGCGACCGAAGGCGAATGCTACTTCCGTGGCGTCGCCGGCGAGCGCTTCGCGGTCCGCAACTCCGGCGCCATCGCCGTCGTGGAAGGCGTGGGTGACCACGGCTGCGAATACATGACCGGTGGTGTCGTCGTCGTGCTCGGCGAAACCGGCCGCAACTTCGCAGCCGGCATGTCGGGTGGTGTTGCCTATGTTCTGGACGAGAAGGGCGATTTTGCTCGCCGCTGCAACATGGCGATGGTGGAGCTGGAGCCGGTTCCGGAAGAGGATGAACTGCTGGAGAAGCTGCATCATCACGGCGGCGACCTCATGCACAAGGGACGTGTGGACGTCTCCGGTGACATGACGCGCCACGACGAGGAGCGCCTGTACCAGCTGATTTCCAACCATTTCCATTACACCGGCTCGACCCGGGCGAAGGAAATCCTCGATCACTGGGCCGACTACCGCCCGAAATTCCGCAAAGTCATGCCGGTCGAGTACCGTCGTGCGCTTGAGGAAATGGAGCGCAGCCGCATGAGCGTGGCGGCGGAGTAATCCGCCGCGCGTCATCGCCGTCGAAGGTTCCGCGTTTGGTTGCGGCCGTCCAACAATAGAGAGCGGCCTGTCGAATTGTGGAATCGATGTTGAATTAGAGTGCCAGGCTGGGCAGTGGGATTTGCCTGCAGGCACAAGAGCCAACGGCTCACCTATTGAGGTAAGGGAAGACAGTATGGGCAAGGTTACAGGGTTTCTGGAAATCGATCGGCAGGTTGGCAAGTATCAGCCGGCCTCGGACCGCATTCGGCATTTCCGTGAATTCACGATCCCGATGTCGGACCCGGAAGTCCAGAAACAGGCCGCGCGCTGCATGGACTGTGGCATCCCTTATTGCCACGGCCCGACCGGCTGCCCGGTGCACAACCAGATTCCGGATTGGAACGACCTCGTCTACAACAACAATTGGGAAGAGGCGATCCGCAACCTGCATTCGACCAACAACTTCCCGGAGTTCACCGGCCGCGTCTGCCCCGCACCTTGCGAGGAAGCCTGCACGCTGAACCTCGAGGATGCTCCGGTCGCGATCAAGACGGTCGAGCAGGCCATCGCCGACAAGGCTTACGAACTCGGCTTCATCCGGCCGCAGCCGGCGACGGTGCACACCGGCAAGAAAGTTGCCGTCATCGGCTCAGGTCCTGCCGGCATGGCGGCTGCCCAGCAGCTCGGCCGCGCCGGCCATGACGTCCACGTCTACGAGCGCGAAACCAAGCCCGGCGGCTTGCTGCGCTACGGCATCCCGGACTTCAAGATGGAGAAGAACTTCATCGATCGCCGCGTCGAGCAGATGAAGGGCGAAGGCGTGACCTTCCATTGTGGCGTCAATGTCGGCGTCGACGTCAAGATGGAACAGCTTCTGGCCGACTACGATGCCGTCCTTTATTGCGGCGGCTCGGAAACGCCGCGCGAGGCCGGCATTCCCGGCACGGAGCTTGCCGGCGTTCATGACGCAATGCCCTATCTCGTGCAGCAGAACCGCCGCGTCGGTCGTGAAAACATCGACAGCATCGGCTGGCCGTCCGATCCGATCCTCGCCGGCGGCAAGCATATCGTCGTCGTCGGCGGTGGCGACACCGCGTCCGACTGCGTCGGCACGGCCTTCCGTCAGGGCGCGGTCAAGGTGACCCAGCTCGACATCCGTCCGCAGCCGCCGGAAAAGGAAGACAAGCTCGCCGTCTGGCCGTTCTGGGCAACCAAGATGCGCACCTCCTCCTCGCAGGCCGAAGGCGCCGTGCGTGAATTCCAGGTCGCGACGCTCGAATTCATCGGCGAAGACGGCGTGTTGACCGGTGTGAAGTGCTGCGAAGTCGATGAGCGCCGCAAGCCGATCGCCGGTACGGAATTCGTCATTCGCGCCGATCTCGCCTTCATCGCCATTGGCTTTCGTGGTCCGTTCACCGACAGCGTGCTCAAGGATCTCGACGGCAAGCTGACGCTCAACACCGACAAGCGCGGATCGACCAACGTCGTTGCCAACGACAAGGACTACAAGACCTCGGTCGACAAGCTCTGGACGGCAGGCGACGTTCGCCGCGGCCAGTCCCTGGTCGTCTGGGCCATCCGCGAAGGCCGCCAGGCTGCCCGCTCCATCGACGAAGCCCTGATGGGCTCGACGGTGCTGCCGCGCTAAAGCGCATTGTTTTTGCTGAAATCAGGGCCGCCTATGCGGCCCTTTTTTATGGATTGGTCGAAGCCGCCACCGGCAGCCGGTAATCGTCGACGCGGCCTGTTGGCGCCGGCGCCATCTGGCCTTTTTCGACCAAGAGATCGCGCGGCGAGGGCGTGCCTGAATCCGGGGGTGGTGTACCTCCAAGCAGTTGCGACCCGCCGTCGAGGTCGGGATCGGAGAGATTCATCGGCTGGGTGCGGGTGATCTTTTCCATCTCTTCGGGCGGCAGGCTCACCTGTTCGGCGGCTGGCTGACCACCGGTGTCGAGGCGGGTGATATCGGGGCTTGCCTGGTCGCCGAGCAACCGG
>JAGWJK010000865.1 GCA_028865845.1 Rhizobiaceae bacterium | reverse complement strand
GGCTTTTTCATAATCAGCTTGCCCCTTACAAACTGGTGTTCGTTCCCTGTTCTGAAATCCCCCGCGTGAACGGTAAAACGTCCAAGTGCCATGTATTAATCCCTTAATTTGACGGCTATCATGCCAAAAAATCGTTTTGAGCATCGCCGTCTGCCCCACTCGTTCCCACACCGATTTGAAAGGTCACTTGTTGCAGATCTTAGAGATTTTGCAACATCAGCGTGTAGTGTAATTTTCACGAAACATCGCCTGAGTAGCTGACGAAAAGAATAGGTTGGGGCCACGATCATTGCGTCGTCCGATCGGCATAGGCTGACCTTGAGCGAACAAGAAGTAGGCGGGAAAACTAGCCTTAAATTGCTGCCCAACTCTCTGGCTTTGTCTCCTCTATGAAGTGCGACGGGACTTTTTGTCATCTCCCCCCGGATATCATGCCGCAGCCGTCAGCCGCTCGCCGGCGATACGATAGGAGATGGCTTCGGCGAGATGGATACGCCCGACCGTCGACTTGTCGTCGAGATCGGCAAGCGTGCGCGCCACCTTCAGCACGCGGTGATAGCCGCGGGCGGAAAACTTCATCTTTTCGGCAGCATCGCGCAGCAATTGCAGGCCGGCGGCATCTGGTTCGGCGAAGGTCTCGATCATCGATGTCGAGCAGCGGGCATTGGTGGCGATGCCCTTCATGCCGGCTGTTTCGAAACGCTCCATCTGCCGGTCGCGAGCGCGGGCGACACGGGCTGCGACATCGGCGCTTTTCTCCGCCGCCGTCGGCCGGATGAGGTCGGCGGCAGAGACAGCGGGAACGTCGATCCTGATATCGATGCGATCGAGCAGCGGACCGGAGATGCGGCCCTGATAGTCGGTCATGCAGCGCGGCCCGCGGGCGCAGGTGTGACCCGGCTCGCCCGCCATGCCGCAGCGACAAGGGTTCATCGCCGCGACAAGCTGGATATTGGCCGGATAGGAGACGCGGTGGTTGGCCCTGGCGATCACGCATTCGCCGGTTTCGAGTGGCTGGCGCAGTGCATCCAGCGCCTGCGGCGAGAACTCCGGCAATTCATCGAGAAACAACACGCCATGATGAGCAAGCGACACTTCTCCAGGCCGTGCGCGCAGGCCGCCGCCGACGAGGGCTGCCATGGTGGCGGAATGGTGCGGCGTGCGATAGGGCCGGCGATCGGAGAGCTTGCCGCCCGAGAGCTGACCGGCGACCGAATGGACCATCGAAACCTCCAGCAGCTCTGAGGTTGATAGCGGCGGCAGGATGGACGGCAGGCGGGAGGCGAGCATGGACTTGCCGGAACCGGGCGGCCCGACAAACAGCAGATTATGCCCGCCGGCCGCAGCCACCTCCAATGCGCGCTTGGCACTCTCCTGCCCTTTGATATCGGCGAGATCCGGAAAATTGGCGACATTGGCACGGATTGCCGGCTCGGGGCGCGACAGAACCTGGGTGCCGCGAAAATGATTGGCAAGGGCGATCAGGCTGCGCGGCGCAAGGATATCGATGCCGGCGCCGGCCCAGGCCGCTTCCGGCCCGCTTTCTGCCGGGCAGATCAAGCCCTTGCCCATGGCATTGGCTGCAATCGCCGCCGGCAGGGCGCCGGCGACCGGCGCAATCGTGCCGTCCAGATTGAGCTCGCCGAGCACGGCATAGGCTGTCAGCGCATCGGCGGGAATGGCACCAAGCGCTGCCATCAGCCCGAGCGCGATCGGCAAATCAAAATGGCTGCCTTCTTTCGGAAGATCGGCGGGCGCGAGATTGACGGTCACCTTCTTCGGCGGCAGCGACAGACCGGACGCGTGAAGAGCCGCCTGCACACGTTCGCGGCTTTCGGCCACGGCCTTGTCCGGCAGGCCGACAATATGCATCAGCACCTTGCCGGGCGAGATCATCACCTGAACTTCGACGGGTACGCCCTCGATGCCCTGAAACGCTACCGTGCTGACGCGCGCCACCATCCGCTGCCCTCTTTTATCGCGTTTACCGCTATCAATTTTCCATAACAGACTATGGGTTGCAATGTGGCAGAAATTATGGAATGAAACAAGAACAATAAAAGAACGAAGGGACGATTTCTGCCATTGGGAGCAAATTGTGAAGCTTACGAAATCGATATTCCTTCTGCTAGCCGTGGGGCTGGCCGCCTGCCAGTCGATCGACGGCGGAGACGATCTGGAAAAAGGCATTCCCTATCAACTGACGGCCAAGGAAACAGGGGCCATTCAGGCAGCTCTGCAACAGCGGATGCCGGCTGCCGGCGTCCTGCTCTTTGGCCCGATATTGGCATCCAAAGATAGCAAGGGAGGGATCAATGTCTGCGGCACCTTCAGTGCCATGGGCGGCTATGCCGGCGTCATCGACAAGCGGCCCTATGTCGGGATGATGGTGGAGGTGCCCCCGCTGTTCGAATTCATGCCTGTCGTCATTGCTGACGACAGTTCGAGCGGGTCGTCGGCGGTGATCATCACCTGCCATCGACTGGGCATTCCGATATAATAGATTCTGCGACAGTGAAACGGGCGGCGCCTGTCCATAGTCGGCAGACGCCGCGGCCCGTCAGACGCGCTTGGACTCGATCGCATCCCACAACAGGCCGGCGATGTCGGCGCCGCCGAAGCGCTTGACTTCGCGGATACCGGTCGGGGACGTCACGTTGATCTCGGTCATGTAGTCGCCGATGACGTCGATGCCGACGAGCAGGAAGCCGCGTGCCTTCAGCGCCGGGCCGATGCGGGCGCAGATTTCCTTCTCGCGATCGGTCAGCTCGGTCGCCTCGGCGCGGCCGCCGACATGCATGTTGGAGCGGCTGTCGTGCTCGGCCGGCACGCGATTGATCGCACCGACGGCCTCGCCGTCGACGAGGATGATGCGCTTGTCGCCCTTGCGGACGTCAGGCAGGTATTGCTGCGCGATGAAGGGTTCGCGGAAGAGCTGGCCGAACATTTCCAGCAACGAGGAGAGGTTGCGATCATCGCGGGTCGAAT
>JAGWJK010000864.1 GCA_028865845.1 Rhizobiaceae bacterium | reverse complement strand
AATGATTTCAGCCATTGACCCGCGAGGCTTGCCGAGCGCGGAACGATGGCATATTTTCTATGGAAGCAAATTTTTCCGCCACAAGTCTTCGGAGTTTCCATGCATACCGTCGGGCTCATCGTGTATCCCAACTTTCAATCACTCGGTCTCGCCGTCACGACGATTTTCGAATATGCCAACCTGATCAGCGAAGAAAACTCCTATGAATTGACGATCGTCTCTGAGCACGGAGGGCCGGTGCGCACCTCTGAAGGTTTTTCCGTCAACACGGAGCCGCTCGGCAGCGGGCGGTTCGACACGCTGATTGTCACCGGGGACAATGAATGTCGGCTCCCCTCTCCCACGCTGATCGAGTTTCTGGAGGACGCGCCTAACCATTCTCGTCGCGTCGCGTCCGTCTGCACGGGAGCCTTTGTTCTTGCCGCCGCCGGTCTGCTCGACGGAAAACGGGCAACCACGCATTGGGCACACGTCCGTTCGTTCGAAGAGAGCTACCCGAACGTGACGCTCGACGAAGACCGCATCTATGTGGTGGACGGCCAAATCTGGACGTCGGCGGGCATGAGCGCCGGTATCGACCTTGCGCTTGCGATCGTCGAGAGCGACCTTGGCATGGAGGTCGCCCGCGCGATTGCGCGTAAAATGGTGATCTATCAGCGCCGCGGCGGCGGGCAATCGCAGTTTTCAGTGCTTCTCGAGATGAATCCAAAATCCGACCGCGTGCACATGGCGCTCGCCTTCGCAAAGGAGAACCTGTCGAGCGATTTGTCGATCGAAGCGCTTGCCGAAGCGGCGCGGCTGAGCCCTCGTCAATTCAGCCGCGTGTTCCGCGACGAAACCGGACAGACGCCGGCAAAGGCTGTTGAACGCCTGCGTGTCGAGGCCGCGCGCCTCATGATGGAGACCAGCCGGCATCCGATCGAGGTGATCGCTCGCGAGACCGGCTTCGGCGACCGCGAGCGGATGCGGCAGGCGTTCCTACGCGCTTTCGGTCAATCGCCGCAATCCATTCAGCGCAGTTCCGGAATGGTGGAGATGGCGAGCTGACGAGCCGGCTTCATGAAGATGATGGTTGCCTCGTTTCAGCTATGGCTAGCCAGGTTGCAGGCCAGCCACGAGGGTATCTAAGGCTAAAATTTTCGGCTGCTCATCAAGCATATCTTTGAGCGTTGCGACGCACCGATTGAGGGGGCTGTCCCAGGACGCGGAGGAAAGCCCGGCGCATGCGTTCGCGGTCGGCGAACCCGGTCTCATAGGCAACCGTCTCGACGGTGTGACGTCCATCCTCAAGCATCATCCGCGCCGCTTCGACGCGCAGGCGTTCAACGGCCTTTGCCGGCGTCTGCCCGGTTTCGTCGCGGAACGCGCGGCTGAACTGCCGTGAACTCAGCCGCGCTGCATCGGCAAGCTCGTCCAAAGACAGCGAATTTTTGAGGTGTGACCGCGCGTAAGTCAGCGCGTCCTGTATCCGGTCGGATTTGGGTTCGAGTTCAAGCAGCGCCGAGTGCTGCGATTGCCCACCCGAGCGGCGGTGATAAAGCACAAGTTGGCGGGCGACCGACCGGGCGACGTCTTTTCCGTGGTCGTTTTCAACCATCGCCAATGCCAGGTCCACCCCGGCGCTCATGCCGGCCGACGTCCATATTTGACCGTCCTGTACAAAAATGCGGTCAGCTTCGACGCGGACATCCGGATAGGATTGCGCGAGGTTCGCCGCGACCATCCAATGCGTGGTCGCGCGCCGGTTTGCCAACAATCCCGCCTGGGCGAGAATGAAAGCGCCCGTACAGATGGCGCCGATCCTTTGCGTGGCTGTGGTGGCCCTCCGAAGGTAATCGACGAGCCCTTCCGACGCCCTGGGAGCCGCCGCACCTCCACAAACGATCACACTGTCGAAGAAATCGTCACCGAGGGGTTCGCTCAAGACCGTGACTGCTGCGGTCCCTCGCATCAGCCCGCCGCTTTCCGACCGGATCGATACCTCATAGCCGGGCTCGTCCAGCACCAGGTTTGCAACCTCGAACACGGTGCTGGCTGCAAGGCAGACGAGCTGGAAGTCTGGATAGACGATGAAACCGACAGTGTGCATGGCGAAACTCGATGGCGAGAAAGGTGGCAAGTATGACATTTTCGCCATTGAAGGCAAGGTCCATAGTGCGGCCATCCAAACACAAGTCGAACACAGGAGAAAACAATGTCCCGACTAAGCGGAAAGGTCGCTGTCATCACAGGTGGAAGCTCTGGAATCGGGCTCGCCTCAGCCAAGACCTTCGTCGAGGAAGATGCCGCCCGGGTCTACATCACCGGGCGTCGTAAGGATGAACTCGAAGAGGCGGCTGCCTCGCTTGGCCCTCGCGTCATCGCGGTGCAAGGCGATGTCACCAACCTTGCCGACCTCGACCGACTTTTTGACCGGGTGAAAAGTGAAGCCGGCCATGTCGATGTCGTGTTCGCGAATGCCGGTTATGCCTCCCCGGCTCCCCTCGGCGCCCTGACCGACGAACACATAGACGGGCTCTTCGACACCAATGTCAAAGGTCTGATCTGGACTGTCCAGAAGGCCTTGCCGCTGATGACCGCCGGCGGCTCGATCATTCTCAGCTCGTCGATCGTCGCAAGCAAGGGCTTCGCCAGCTGGAGCATCTACAGCGCGAGCAAGGCCGCGGTCCGGTCCTTCGCACGGACATGGTCATCCGACCTCAAGGGCCAGAATATCCGGGTGAATGCGATCAGCCCCGGCGTCATCGAAACTCCCGCCTACGACCATATGAGCATGACCAAGGACGAAGTGGGCGGGTTCTTTGCGTTCGCCTCGACCATTACGCCGCTGTCGCGAACCGGTCGCGACGAGGAGATCGCCAAGGTCGTTGCCTTTCTCGGTTCAGACGAGAGCAGCTTCATGACGGGAAGCGAAGTTTTCGTCGATGGCGGGCTCGCGCAGGTCTGAGACAAGCAGCATCACGTGAACAGACCCGGGCGTCGGCATGC
>JAGWJK010000021.1 GCA_028865845.1 Rhizobiaceae bacterium | reverse complement strand
CGCCAAGCTCTTCCTTTCGCCGGTCGATTGCAGGTACGAGCTCTGTGATAGTTCGCGTTGCCAGACATCGGCGGAACGTCCAGCGACCTCTCTCGATTTCGTGCTGTCTTCTTTGACGGACATCTTTGACATAGTTGGCTGACCTCTGTTGCGTCTGGTGCATCGGCTTGCGGTGTTACGTTACTTGATTGCAGGTTCCACTTTCGGCGGTCGCCAGAACTGGTCGAGAATGAGCTCCTTGCCACCATAGGCACGGATATGGAGCGAGAACGTTCCATCCCGCACTGCAAGCCAGTTTCCTCCGCTGATTTGCTCCATCAAGCGGGGATCCCGCTGCTGGCATGCCGGGTAGCCGCCAGGCCGCCGACCGGATGTGAAATCAATAGAAACGAAGCGGTTAATGCGCCGGAAAGTAATCTTGCCATTTGCCTCTCTCCTGGTGTCGCCCACAGAACAGCGTCGGCGACACCAGGAACCGATCGCGCGTATGAGGCGATCCGAGGCAGGCAATTGGAAGTACGTTACATTAAATGGAGTCAAAGTGACGCGTAAATGCAGGCAGGGCGTTGTGCCTGCAAGGTGGAGTATCCGCCTTGAAACCGGGCCTCGCTCGCGATCGTTGAAGTTTCAGGCGTTTAGGCCTTTGTTATGACAAGACTTGCAAGGAAGGGGCGTCTCAGCTTTGATACCGAGACGGTCACCAAGCCACTGATTGAAGAAGAGGGGTAAGTTCGACAGATTTGGTGATGCCGGTTCCTAGGGCAACGGTACCGCAGTTGGGGCCGAAGCCGCCGCAGACGTTCTGCCCGAGCGAAAGTTACCCCCGGCAAAGCGAAATAGGGTGGCCGACATTGCCGGAACCAGCCGTTCACCCAGATAGCGTTAAAGGGCAGCCCAAGCTTTTGGTATATCTTCATGAGACCGATCATGACGTCGTGCGACCCGGCCATCGCGACTCATCGTTAGGGCCACGCGAGGCCCCGGGGTTGTGGCCGTAATTGTCCGCAGGCATCAGTTCGCATCCATTCGAGAGCAAAATGACGCGTACTCAACGTCCGTCCATTCTATATTCATAAAACCAAACGAACGCGACTCGGCGACATGATGTCCGCCAGCCAGTCGCGCAGACATCCGAAATATCAATTCACCTCATCTGCCGCGTTCCGGCCGGTCCGGCAGCGATAAGCTGGTCAAGCGCCGCGAGAAAGGTCGCAAGGACGGGTGATGGATTGTCCGACCGATAACCTATAGCCAGATCAATACTTAGCGGCTCTCCCTTCAAAGGCCGGCTGACCACCGACCATGGGAGCAGCGCCTCGACATAGGCCGGCATGAGCGCGACGCCACGGAGAGACGCGACCAGCGACAACACGGTCGAGAAGTTTTCGACGCGATGGCTTGGTGTTGCATCGACGCCCACTTCCTGCAGATAACGCTCAACGACCGTTCGCAGCACGATCGCGATATCGGAGAACCCGATGAGCGTTTCGCCCTCGAGCGCTTTGGGATCAATTTCCCTTCCCTCCGCCAGCGGGTGATCGCTTGGTAGAATAACCACGATCGGTTCTTTGGCGATCACTTCATAGGTCACATCCGGTTTCGGCTCGACGCGCAGGAAGCCAAGATCCATCTCGCCATTCTGCAGCGCTTCGGCGAGATCCGGCGAGTACATGCTCGTCACTTTGAATTCGATCTTCGGCAGTTCAGCCCGAAGAATGCGAGTGACGTGAGGGAGCCAATCGACCTCCTGCCCAGTCAGGAAACCGACGGAGAACACCGCCTTTGCCGGTCGGGCGGCGCGACGAGCAGCTTGAACCGCCTCATTGGCTTCACTGACCGCGGCGCGGGCATGGGTGAGAAAAGCGCGCCCGGCGTCGGTTAACTCCACCCCGCGCGCTCCACGACTAAACAGCGGCGCACCGACTTCGATCTCAAGATCACGAAGCTGCCGACTGAGGGAGGGCTGGGCGGTGTGGAGCCGTTTCTCGGCTGCAAGCGTAACGCTTCCTTCCTCAGCCACGGCAATGAAATAACGAAGATGTCGAAGTTCCATGAAGTGACCCATACCTATCAGATATGGGAACCAACCATACAAAGTCTTTCTCCAGCAGACAATGAAAGCATAATTATTCTGTCAACGAACAGCGAGGTTTGGCCGGCGAAAAGCCCGAAGCCAAAATCCTTGCAAGCGCGAGGCCCGATTTCCAGGGCCAAGGAGAGTTGGCAATGAGCAACAACGTTATTTTGATTACCGGCGCTCTCTCCGGTATCGGTCGCGCCACCGCGCTGGCTGCTGCACATGAAAAGTACAGGATCGTCGTTTCCGGCCGCAATTCCAAGACCGGAAAGGCATTGGAATCCGAACTTCGCGCGCTTGGTGCGGAGGTCCAATTCATCAGGACGGATGTTCGCAGTGAAAGCGAAGTCCAAGCCCTGATCGAAGGAACGGTCGCCCGCTTCGGCCGCATTGACGTTGCAGTCAACAACGCTGGAACGGAGGGAACACCGGCTCCCATCGTGGATCAGACACTCGAGGCTTTTGCCGCGACTTTCGAGACGAACGTACTTGGCGTTTTGCTCTGCATGAAGCACGAGCCGCGCGTCATGCAGGCCCAGGGGTCCGGGAGCATTGTCAACATCTCATCGACCATGGGCAGTCGTGGCGCTGCGAACGCGTCGCTTTACGTCGCCAGCAAACATGCCGTCGAAGGCCTGACCAAATCCGGCGCTCTGGAAGCCGCGCAATTCGGTGTGCGCGTCAATGCCGTGGCACCGGGGCCGGTCGAGACCGACATGCTCGATCGTTTCACCGGCTCCGAGGAACGCAAGGCTGGATTGCTTGCTTCGATCCCGCTGCACCGTGCTGGCAGGCTCGAAGAACTCGCGGACGCGATCCTCTTCCTGGCTTCCGACAAGGCCACGTTCGTGACCGGCCAGATCATCAACGTCAACGGCGGCAGGACCGCCAGTTAATTTTCCACCTGAACAAGGACTATGACCATGACTACCTATACCCACCACACGGTCCCGACGCAGTTCGTCGAGGCCAATGGCATTCGCTTCGCCTATCGACGCTTCGGCAAAGCTGGCGGCGTGCCAATCGTCTTTAACCAGCACTACATCGGCACCATGGATTACTGGGACCCGGCCGTGACCGACGGCCTAGCCCAGAGCCGGGAGGTCATCCTCTTCAACAATGCCGGCGTCTCCAGCTCGTCGGGCGAGACTCCGAGCAATTTCCAGGACATGGGCGCCAACGCCATCGCCTTCATCCGTGCGCTTGGCCTTACTCAGGTCGATGTGCTCGGGATTTCGATCGGCGGCTTCGTCGCCCAGGAGATCGCGCTTCAGGCCCCTGACCTCGTCCGCAAGGTCATCCTGGTGGGCACCGGACACCGCGGCATGGACATGACGCTGAGCCGTACCGCCGAGTTCTTCGGCGGCACCTATGATCCGCCGGAGCATCTCTGGTTGGACGTGCACTTCAAGCAGACCGAGAGCAGCCGCAAGGCGGGACTTGCGTTCCTCGAGCGCAAGTGGCGCCGCAAGGATCGCGACCCGGAAGTGTCGGAGCAGACGGTCGCCGCACAAGGCGAGGCGGTGGGCAAGTGGATCGCGTCAGCAGAGGACTCGCTTGCCTATCTCCACTCGATCAGGCAGCCGGTGCTGGTTTTGCAGGGCAGTGACGATGCGATCATCCCAACCGTGCATTCGCTGACGTTGCAGCACGAGCTGCCGAATGCACAGCTCGTCGTCTACCCGGATTCCGGTCACGGCTCGATCTACCAGTATCCCGAGCTGTTCGTGACCCACGCTAATCTGTTCCTGGATGCGTGACGCTGCATGACATGAGCCTGTCGAGTTTGGTCGGACGCCTTCTGCGTCGACCAACTGCGATCCACCATCCATGGGAAAGATCCATCATGAGACCGTGCAACGGAAAGACTGCGCTCGTCACCGGCGCCTAGCGCGGCATTGGACGCGCGGCCGCTATCGCGCTCGCCAAGGTTGGCGCACAAGTTGTGGTTCACTATGGCCGCAACGCAGCCGAAGCTCGGGCGGTCGTCGGCCAGATCAAAGCCATGGGTGGTCGGGCTGAAGCTGTAGGGTCTGATCTCTCAGATCCCCGAGGCGCGCATAAGCTTGCCGCAAGGGTCCGGGAGATCGTCGGTGATCGTCTCGATATCCTCGTCGCCAACGCCGGCGTCTCGAAGGCAGCCGTGTTGGATGAAACGACAATCGAGGATTTTGACGCGCTGTTCGCCGTCAATGTCCGTGCGCCGTATTTTCTGGTCCAGCAGTTGCTGCCGATCCTCAATGAGGGTTCCAGCGTCGTCTTCACTTCTTCGCTTGCGGCGCATGCTGCAGTCGGAAACCTGTCGGCCTATGCGGCGACCAAGGGCGCGATCGACACTTTGGTCAAGCACTTCGCCTTCATCCTTGGACCCAAGGGCGTGCGGGTGAATGCCATCGCGCCCGGTGTGGTGGAGACCGATATGTCGAACTTCGCCAAGACCGATGCCGGTCGCGACTTCACCCTCGGCATGCAGGCGTTGAAGCGTATGGCCCAGCCCGACGATATCGCCGATGCCATCGCCTTCCTTGCCTCAGACGCCGCGCGCTGGGTATCGGGCGATACGTTACGCGTCGACGGCGGCTCGAAGCTCTGACACCCAGCTTGAATAGGAGACCATCATGACCGAACGCGTCATCAAGATCCCAGGCCCCAATCACCCGATCACTATCGAGCCGAACCCGGGTCGCGTGATCGTCACTCTGGATGGACGCGTGATTGCGGACACCCGCGAAGCACTCACCCTCTACGAAGCTGGCTATGTGCCCGTGCAGTACATTCCGCGAAAGGACGTGGACATGGTCGCACTGACCCGCTCCGAGACGACGACCTACTGCCCATACAAGGGCGAGGCCGCCTACTTCAGTATCCCGACCGGCGGCGAGCGGTCGGTCAATGCTATCTGGACTTACGAAGCGCCCTACGCCGCCGTGACCGAGATCAAGGACCATCTCGCTTTTTATCCCGATCGCATCGACGCGATCGAGCAACACGCCGCCTGAGCGGCCTCTTCAAAGGAATTTTCATCATGTCCAAGCTTACCGGCAAGGTCGCCGTCGTCACCGGCGCCTCCAAAGGCATCGGCGCGGCTGTCGCCAAGACACTCGCAGCCCATGGCGCCGCAGTTGTCGTCAACTACGTTTCCAGTAAAGCGGGCGCCGACCAGATTGTGAAAGCCATTACTAGCGCCGGCGGAAAAGCCGTGGCCGTCCAGGGCGACGTGTCGAAAGCCGCCGAAGCCAAAAGCCTTGTCGATGCCGCCATCACGACATTCGGCCGGCTCGACATCCTGGTGAACAACTCGGGCGTCTATGAATTCGGCCCCCTGGAAACCATCACCGAGGCGCAGTTCCACAAGATGTTCGACGTCAACGTGCTGGGCTTGCTCCTGGTCACCCAGGCGGCCGCAGCCCATCTCGGCGAAGGGGCAAGCATCATCAACATCGGTTCCGGCGTCACCGCCATCACCCCGCCGCAGACGGCGGTCTACACCGCCACCAAGGGCGCGGTCGATGTCATCACCGGTGTGCTCGCCAGGGAACTCGGTCCCCGAAAGATCCGGGTCAATACCGTCAGTCCCAGTCTCACCGAAACGGAAGGCACCCACTCCGCGGGCATGATCGCTTCCGATTTTGAGGCAGGCATCATCGCGCAGACCCCGCTTGGGCGCCTCGGCCAACCCCAGGACATCGCCGATATCGTCGCCTTCGTCGCTTCCGACGATGCACGGTGGCTCACCGGCGAGATGCTTGTGGCTGGCGGCGGCCTGCGCTGATCGCTTCCGGCTGAACAACCTGTGTGAGGCCCGCTTTCAGGCGGGTCTCCTGACGCTCCATTCCGCGCTGGCCGGCGAACGGCGGAAAGTGGGCCGACCGCGCGCCGAGCCTGTTCTTAATCCTGGCGAAATGCGCCTTGACGACGGGTCATATCTTCCATCTCGACAGCGGCAAGTCCGCTGCATAGTCATATTTGCCGAGTGGGGTCGTCGCGGCGATCCGGAATCGCAACGGAGGTTCTGATGAGCGAACTCTTTTCTCCCTTTCAATTTCGCGACCTGACGGTCGCCAATCGCATTGCCGTATCGCCCATGTGCCAATATGTGGCCGTCGACGGCAAAGCGCATGACTGGCATCGCGTGCATCTGAGCACGCTCGCCCTCTCTGGCGCCGGCATGCTCTTTATCGAGGCGACGGCAGTCGAGCCGGAGGGGCGTATTACACCCGGCGATCTCGGCCTTTGGGACGATGGCACCGAAGCGGCTCTGCGCTCCGCCCTTGCCACAGTGCGCTCGATCCACAAGGTTCCCGTCATCATCCAGCTTTCCCATGCGGGTCGGAAGGCCTCCAGCCGCGTGCCTTGGGAAGGCGGCCAGCAGATTCCGCTCTCTGAAGGAGGCTGGCTGACGTCCGCTCCCTCGGCCATTCCGCAGATCGAACATGAGGCACCGCCGCAGGCGCTCGATGCCGATGGCCTGGAGCGCGTACGCAACGCCTTCGTCGCTGCTGCCAAAAGGGCGGAAGCCCTCGGCGTCGACGGCATCGAATTACATTGGGCGCATGGCTATCTCATGCACGAATTCATGTCGCCGATCTCCAACCAGCGCACCGACCAGTATGGCGGTTGCCTGGAAAACAGGATCCGATTTCCGCTCGAGGTTTTTGAGGCGGTGCCTGCCGTCTTTCCCGCCGGAAAGCCAGTTGGTGTGAAGGTCTCGGCCACCGATTGGGTTGAAGGAGGATGGGATCTCGATCAAACGGTCGTCTTTGCCAAGGAACTTGCAAAGCGTGGTGGCGACTGGATTACCGTTTCGTCGGGCGGTGTCTCGCCGAAGCAGAAGATCACTATCGGCCCGGGATACCAGGTGTCTTTTGCCGAAGCGATCAAGCGCGAAAGCGGCCTGCCGACCATCGCCGTCGGGCTGATTACCGAGCCAAAGCAGGCAGAGGAGACCGTTGCGGGCGGCAGAGCCGACTTCGTCGCCCTAGCTCGCGGCATGCTCTACGACCCGCGGTGGGGATGGCATGCCGCCGCCGAACTCGGCGCCACGATCGATGCCCCACCGCCGTCCTATTGGCGCGCTGCACCCCATGGCCATGGTGATCTCTTCCGCAATACCCGCTATGGGGCTCGCTGATGTCGTTGGCGTGAGAGGGGATCGCGGTTTACGAATCCTCGCGTCGGATGACGAACTGGACCCGTTCGCCTGCGTAACGGGTCTCGTGGTAGACGATGGGCTGCCCTTCCGTATCGATATCGAGGCTTTCCACAAAGAGGACAGGGGAGGCGTCGGATTGCCGGAGGTGCTTGACGTCGTCTGGCGATGGCATTTTGGCGGGTGCCGAACTATCGCCAGCCCGTCACCTAAGGCTCGAATGTCCCTTCGTGGTCGGTCTTCATCGAAGATATCGGCATGCGGAAGCGGAAGGTTGGATCATCAGAAGATGGCCACGTGCCTTCAAATGCCAGGTTGAGTGCGGCGTTCAGCGACCAAGAAAATTGCGGCAGTCAATGGCTTAAAGCGCGAGCGAACGCGGAGCCGGCTAGCGCCGCTCTTCGACGTGCAGAAATGGAGGATTGGGGCGCTCGGTCCATTCCGTTGCTCCCGGGAATCCTCAGCGGACTGGTATTCGGTTATAAGTGTCCTCGTAACCCAAGAGTTGGCGGCAGATCTGATGGAGAGCAGGGAGTGATAAACAAACCGCAAGCGGGAGACACAGAAGTCAAAGGTTCTGGCCAACTCCTCGCTTCGATGACGGGTAAGGCGAGCTCGGCCAAAGCCGCAGAGGGCGACAAGCCGGTGTTCTCCTATATCGCCAGTTTGCCTCAACCCCAGCGCGGTATCGCCGAGCGCATCGATGCCTTGGCCGCCGAGACGATACCGAACCTCAAGCGCGCCGTGAAATGGGGGATGGCCTATTATGGCGTGAGCGACGGGTGGTGCTTCTCATCGGGCGCTTTCATTGGTCATCTGAAGCTGATGTTCATTCATGGCAACGAACTCACACCTGAACCGCCGGTTACGCCCGTGGGCATGGGTAAATCCACGCGCGGCGTTGAGTTGGCTTCGCTGGATGATCTCGACGAGCAGCAGGCCGCGGCGTGGATGCGGGAGGCAAGGCCTTTTGTGGGGGCGAGCAAGCGAAAGAAGGCTTAGATCGCGATTAGCAAAAGTTGCGATTGTATTGGAGGGCTAGTTACTCCTCAATTCGGCGATCTCTCCCGATTGTCGAACGGAGCTTCGTGGGCGCCCACGGCTGGTCGAAGCGGTGGAAACCGAAAGTCCGTGCGACCGGGGCGTCTTCGACGTTACCGCCGGACCGTGCGTTCCGATCTGCCAAACCGGCTCATCGCCGATGAAAGACCCATCGACACAAGCTGGAGAAAAATCGAAGAACTTCTCAAGACATCGACTCTGCAAAGTGCTTCAGCGATTCCGAAACGCAGGATAAATCTGACTGACTTCAAAGCCCAGCGTGCGTCCAACCGCTATCGCGCCTGCGACACCGGTCGGGAGAATAGATGGCTCGGGATGGCCGCCGTCACGCGGCCGCGCGTCGCGGGGCTCGCGTGTTGCCGGTCTGTCCGTGATGCGGCTGACCGACATGGAAACGTGCGATCAGGTCGGCCAGGTCGCTGGCGTCGTTTGCCAGCGAATGGCTCGCAGCCGTCGTTTCCTCGACCATCGCCGCATTCTGCTGCGTCATGTGATCCATTCGGTTGACGGCACTATTGACCTCGTGCAGGCCGGTCGATTGTTCCTTCGCCGATGAAGCGATTTCTCCAACGAGATCGGCAATTTCGGCGACTTGCTTGACGATATGGTCGAGCGCGTTCCCCGTTTCGCCGACCAGCGCGACGCCTTGATCGACCTGCTGCGACGATGCGGAAATGAGCGTCTTAATCTCTTTCGCCGCCGTGGCCGATCGTTGCGCCAGCTCACGCACCTCCTGGGCGACAACGGCAAAGCCCTTACCCGCCTCGCCGGCGCGGGCTGCTTCGACGCCTGCGTTAAGAGCCAGCAAATTAGTCTGGAAAGCGATGTCGTCGATCACGCCGATGATCTGGCCGATCTGCTTGGAGGATTGTTCGATTTCCGACATAGCGGTAACGGCGCGGCGCACGATGGTTCCCGATTTTTCGGCGGCGTCACGGGCGCCGGTGGTGACGGAAGCGGCCTGGTGCGCTCCGTCTGCGGTTTTCTTGACCGTGACGGTTATCTGCTCGAGGGCGGACGCCGTCTCTTCGAGGGACGCGGCCTGCTCCTCGGTGCGTTTCGCCAGATCGCCGGTTGCCTGACTGATTTCGGAGGTGCCGTTCAGCATCCCGCTTACGGCCGCGGTCACGGAGGTCATGGTTTCTTCGAGGCGATCAAGGGCAGCGTTGAAGTCTGTTTTTAATCCTGCCGCCTTTGCCGATACCGCGATGGTGATGCGGTGGCCAAGGTCGCCTTGCGCCAGCGCATTCAGTCCGGCTGCGATCGCCGATATCGCCAGGCGGTCTTCCGCGCTCTCGCGCACATTCTGTTCCTGCAGCGTGATCTGTTCATGGACATCAGTCAGGGAACCGCAGGCACGGATCGTCCGTCCATCGGGCTGGTGTTTACATCCGCCCGTCGCACGGAACCAACGATAGGAGCCATCGCGGACCTTCAGCCGGTAGACGACATTATACCGTGTGCGGTCAGTCTTATCGGTGAGATGGCCGCCGAACGCCGCAAATGTCGGTGCGACGTCGTCGGGATGAAGTCTGTCGGACCAGGATTGAACGACATTCGGGAAGTCGCGTTCGCTGTCGAAGCCGATCAGACGCCTGAATTCGGCGGACCACGTCCAGAGGCTTTTGGGATGCAGGGCGTCACCATCATGAAGAACCGCTTCCCACAAGCCAATACCGCAGGCTTCATCGAGAAGATTGGAGCGTTCCGATACCGCAGCAAGGCGCGCCTTGAGATCTTCGATTTCACTTGTTTTCGATGATTTGAACAAAGACATGCAGTCCTCCCGAAAAGAAAAGCGGTATTCCCGCGTGCTTGACGCAGCTATTCGCCGATTTCATAAGATTAGAGATCAAAACTATTAAATATCACTGAAGACATTTACTTTGTGGTAAGTATGTTTTTCTACAACTCATGGTGTCGGCACTCAATGATAACGCGACCGTTGTGGTGCAAAGAGGCCGTCTATCGGCCGTGGCATTCCTGTGTTGCATGGTCGAAAAACAGCCTTAGGGTGCTGGTTTTATGCGGCGATACAACCGTTTGGTAACGAATACCTGATTGAAATAAAAAGATATTTCAAAAAAGCTATTCGAAGGCCATGAGTTCATTCAATACGATTTCCCACGATCTCATCGACATCTGGCTGCAATCCGACGCCACCACCACTCCAGACAGTCTCTGTGCCGGGATCATGAGCAGGCTGAGTCTCAGGATGGCGCTGTCAGTCGTAACGACGGAAGCGAGCGATCCCTATGACTGGCACTTTCGCCGCGTGAGGGATTTCGGCTTCAAGAGCCATCAAATGGACAGGATGAAAAGGGAGCTTCCCGATGCGCCCTTGCGCGATCTCGACGGAAGTTTCGTCGGCGACGCGATCATTCCAATGTATTCGCGAGCGGTGGAGGCGGGGCGGCCGACAATCGATTTCGTAAGTACCAAGCTTCTCGGCTTTCGCGTCGGCTATGACCGTCTGATCCTGCCGCAGAAGTGCGATGGCAAGCCGGGCTGGTGCATCGGCCTGATCGAGGGGCGCTTCCTCACGCCCCCGACGCGTGAGGTCAAGACGGATATAACGGACGACAATATCATTCAGCTTCTTATCGAAGGTCAGACAGCGAAGGAAATTGCCGCGCTGATCAACTTGTCGCCAAGAACCATCGAGCACAGGATCGATAAGCTGAAGGAGCGGTTCGAAGCGCGAAGCCTCGTCCATCTGGTTGCGAAGCTCGTCGCCGTTCAAGTCGGTCGCATGGATCATGGTTAAGGCTGTTTCGAAGATATTTCGATCGGCAGCCTCCGCCTGAGGCGTTTGGTCACTTAAAATAAAAGCGTAGCGCGTGCATCGACGTTCACCGGTGCCAGTCATCGCGGTCATGTCCATGCGATCTTGCAGATCACGCGCTGCCACTGCGCGTGAGGTCCTTGCAATTGCGAGATAGTTCTCCGCGCTCAGCCCGCTTCAAGTTTTTGTCACGCTGATCTGAAGTATAAAAATGTCTATCGATCTATTTCAGATCGCATTAACACTACACAGACATGTCCGGCGCGACCATGCCGGGGGACGGTACTTTTACCGTCCGAGTTTTCCGAAAACATAAATCTTATAAACGAGTTTGCCTTCGACGACTGGTGGCAATCATGACGATTGTTCGAACTGCATCATGTCCCACAATCATTTTTTGCGAGACAGCCCGATCATGAAGGCCCACAATTTTAAACTGACTATTGCAACCATCGCTAGCGTTTCGATGATTAGCGGCCAGGTATTTGCGCAGCAAGCTACGGCACCGGCCGTTACGGTTGCTGATCAAACTCCGGCTGTTTCAGCCGCCGCTGCTGCATCCACGACGACGTCGGCAGACGACAGCGACTGGCAGAAGGAATTCGCCGTCTGGCAGGCCGCCGCGAACGGCAACACGATCGACGAATATCAGAGCTATCTGAGGGCCTATCCGAAGGGCAAATTTGCTCAGATTGCCCAGGCACGCATCGTCAAGCTCTCTGCCGCGGACGACAGTGGCATGCAGACGGATAACCAGCCGGCACCCGTCTCCAACGAGATGACGTCCGCGATCCAGGCGACGGCTGCTCCCGCCGTAGCCGCGGATGTCGCGCAGCCCACCCTCTCACTCGGCACTCCGGAGACGGAATCCGTTTTGCTCGGTCAGCTGACCGTCCGCCAGGAAGTGCAGGCGAGATTGACGGCGGTCGGCTTCAGCACCGGCGGCACGGATGGAGCATTCGGCCCCCGCAGCCGCACGGCCATTGCCCAGTGGCAGACCGCGATCGGCGCGCCCTCGACCGGCTTCTTGTCCTATGATCAGTTGACGCGGCTGCGTGCGGATTCCGAAATTGCCTATCAGAATTGGCTGTCTTCGCGGCCGAAGGTCGTCGTGCGTCACGTTGTGCACACCCGGGTCGTGGAAAGAGACAGCTCGGGCGATACCGCCGCGGCACTCGGAGTCATGGCATTGGCTGCAGGTGTTATCGGCGGCATCGCGCTGGGCGGCCATCACGGCGGCGGCGGACGGCATTTCATGCCCGGCGGCTATCATCACCGCTTCTGACACCGACTATCTGTGAGCCGGTGACGTGATCGTCGATCTCCCGACCAAGCTCTCTTGAATAGAGCGAGCCGCGAGGTATCCCACCGCGCGGCCCGCCTGCCATATCACTTCCAGGGATTGGCCGAGCGTGATGTTCGCCTTCGGCCGCTGATCGAAACATTGAGAACCATGAAGACCGGCATCGTTCTAGCTCTATCCTCAATCATCTTCCTCCTCCCTCTGGAAGCCTCTGCTGAGACGGTGACTGGTCTAAGCGCCTTGCTTCCGGCCGCTCCGCAGAATGCAAAGCTGTCCCTTGCAAGGCAAATGCCGGATTTGACCGTCTACGAATGGAACGATTACGGCGGTACGAATGCAACCGCCCTCGCCAAAACGACGCCAGCGGATATCAAGAGTACCTGCGAGAACTGGCAGCCCGGCAATGCCGAATGCGTCTCAAACTGGCTTGCGAACAAAGAGGCGATGCAAAGCTACACGATATCGGCCAATTGCCAGTCGGGAGAATTGTGGTCGTTCGACGGGACAAAATATCTGTTCGACGGCGCAGTCTACGACGACGCATTCTGGAACCGCATTATGGGTTACGGTTTTCTGGCATTCAAAAATGCAGCGACGGGTCAGCGTGTCGCCATGACGGATGCCGCTGGCGGGGGTCTTCTCGCCATGCAATGGCTGACCTTGTGTCCATTGGGCACGCCATATGCGTTGGAACCGGCAAGCCTCGTCCATCAGCTTGCAGCAGGTCAGCCACGCCAGACTCTCAGTTATCAGGGATCGGCTCTTCTGCTCGATGAGCAACGCGGCGTCATCTCTTTCGACAATCCCGATCGTTCGCTCGACGGCATTGTCCAATCCGGCAACGTCCTGTTCCGCGGCTGGCTTGTGCGCGAAGGCTATATTTCAGGCGTCGCTTATTCCTACAAACAAGGTTGCGATCCTGCGCCCTATCTCGTCGACGGCTATGATCAGTATCGCGACCACTATTCGCTGCAGGGGGATGCGCCTGTGCGCAACGGCTGCAAGGTGGAAGGATACCGCAAGGTTACGCTCGATCTACAGAAAGGCACGCTCCCGGCGGTAGTGCCCCGGCAGCAACCGGAAACGAAATCGACCGATTCTGGAGTTTTCGATCACAATGGTTCCGCGGTTCTGCTTGAGCCCGTCGCCGGAACCATCAGCTATATCCGCCCCAAGCCGTCGATTGCAGGCACAGTCCAGACCGGAACCGTTCTTTTCAGGGGCGCGCCGTTCCACAACAAGGGCAGGCTGACAGGGACGGCCTATCTCTTCAAAAGAGGCTGCGCTCCCGCTCCCTATCATGTCGAAGGCGGTTACAATTCTGCGGCACGCGCATATGTTTTGAGTGGTAATGCGCCGATCCGTGATCGGAACAGCTGCAACATCCTCGGCTATACGGCGAGCAGCCCGAACACCCGACTGGTATTCAAAGAAACCGAAAACGCCAACGACGACGTGGACGAATATAGCGATGAATGAGTTTAGACGGTCGGCCTGTGCATGATCCTTGCGCCCGATTTGCGTCGAGACAGGTTCGGCGGTACCGCTCCACGTGGTTGTGGATTAACCGAGCGTTTGCGCCTCATTGCGGCAAGACCCGATATCAGCGACCCGCCATGAAGCTTTGCCGTCGAATTGCGAGGAGCCTCCTAGGCCGCATCCGAACCCGTGGCGAGGTCGTCGGCTTTTTGCTGGAGATGTTCGGCCTTGTTCGCCAGAGCCTCGCTCAATTTCCTGAGGTCGTTTTCGTCGAGTTTTTCTATCCCGACAAACCTGTTGGCGGCCTGGCTGGTCAGGATCAGTTCGTCGAGCTTCGCCTGGACAGCCCTGCCGTCGCG